>SBFS01000242.1 GCA_006227825.1 Burkholderiales bacterium
CGCGAGCATGTCATCACCTCGAACGAGATCTTCGACCTGGAGCCGTTCCCGCAACGCCTGCTCATCGTCGGCGGAGGTTACATCGCCTGCGAGTTCGCCTCCATCTTCAACGGCCTCGGATCGAGGGTGGTGCAGCTCTACCGTGGCGAGCAGGTGCTGCGCGGCTTCGACGACGAGATCCGCCACTTCGTGGCTGGCGAGATGCGCAAGAGCGGCGTCGACCTGCGCCTGAATGCCGGTGTGGTCGACATCCGCAAGACCGACGCCGGACTGCGCGTCGAACTGGAAGGCGGGGGCGAGGTCGTGGCCGATGCGGTGCTCTATGCGACCGGTCGGGTGCCGAACGTGCAGGGTCTGGGCCTGGAGCAGGTCGGTGTGGCCCAGGGCGCCCAGGGCGAAGTGCTGGTCGACGCGCACTACCGGACCAATGTGCCTTCCATCTTCGCCGTGGGCGACGTCACCAACCGCGTGCAGCTCACGCCGGTGGCCCTGGGCGAGGCGATGGTGGTGGTCGACGCCCTGTTCGGCCCGCCCGCGGGCAGGACGCCCCGCCAGATGGGCTACGAGTACATCCCGACCGCCGTCTTCACCCACCCCAGCATCGGCACCGTCGGGCTGACGGAAGAACAGGCGCGCGAGCGCTGCGGCGACATCACCGTCTTCCGCAGCGAGTTCCGGGCGCTGCGGCACACCCTCTCGGGCAGCAGCGAGCGCACCCTGATGAAGCTGGTCGTCGATACCGCGAGCGACCGTGTGGTCGGCCTGCACATGGTGGGCGCCGAGGCCGGCGAGATCGTTCAGGGGTTTGCGGTTGCCATGAAGGCGGGTGCCACCAAGGCCGTGTTCGACAGCACCATCGGCATCCACCCGACCGCGGCCGAGGAATTCGTGACCATGCGCGAACCGGTGCGCCGCTGACCTGCGTCTCAGGGCAGGCCCGGCCAGACCATCAGGGCCACGACCGCTGCGGTGTGCACCCACAGACCGGGCGCCAGCCAGCGCAGATAGCGCCAGCCCCCGGACAGCCCGGCCGTCACCGTCTTGCTCGCGGCATGGACCAGCAGCGCCATCGGCAATGGCGACCAGAGCACCGCTGTCTGCCCGGGCAGCGCCCCCAGGAAGACCGCCGAGGCCGCCGCGTGCAGATCGGCCAGCGAAGCGAGCATCACGCCGGCGAGCAAGCCCTCCTCCCCGGCCCAGCCCCGCAATGCCGTCACCAGCGTCTGCACCGCCACGAGCAGGAGCGCCACTGCCGCCGCACCGCGCAGGTCGAACATGCGATCGGCCGCCGGACGTCCCAGGGCCTCGATGCGGGGCGAGGCCAGCGACACACCAGGCGCCCCCGAAACGCCGCCGTGCAGAAGCCAGACCCCCCACACAAGCACAAGGGCTGCGCCCGCCAGGCAGGGCAGCCACAGCTCGGCCAGCCAGGCCGGCCGCACCGCGGCCGCCACCAGAAGCAGTTGCAAAAGGGTCGACACACAGGACAGCAGGCCACCGCCGGCCAGGAGCCTGACCGGCACATGGCCGTTGCGCGCCGCCAGCCCGAAACTGGCGATGGTGGCGGTGCTGGATACAAAGCCCGAAGCCAGTGCGGACAGGGCCACGGCCTGTCGCGCCTCCAGCAGGCGCCGGCTGAGGTGGGCCAGCGACTGCACGCCCAGCAGGACGAGCAGCAGCTTGACGATCAGGTGCGGATTGAGGCTCTCGCCCCACAGGGGCCGGTCGGGTACCAGGGGCAGCGCCATGAGGGCCAGGGCAGCCAGCAGCAGGCCGTCCCGCACCTCGCCTTCGCGCAGCCAGTCCTTGGCAAAACGGTGCAGTCGCTGGCGCGCCGCCAGCATCACCGTCAGCCCGACCGCCAGCCCGGCGGCCAGCAGGGGGCGCGCCGCGCTGAGCACGCCGATCAGGTAGGTCAGCAGCAGCGCGACCTCGGTCGTCACCCCGGGGTCGTCCGAGCGGTCGCGCCAGGCCGCCAGCACCGACAGGGCGGCAATGGCCAGCGCACCGACCACCACCAGCCAGGACAGGCCGGTCAGTGCAGCGGCCGCCCCGAGCACGGCGGCCAGAGAGAAGGTGCGCAGTCCGGCGAACGCGCGACCGGGCCCGCTGCCCTTGCGCCGCTCGCGCTCGATGCCCACCAGCAGCCCGCAACCCAGCGCGGCGGCCAGCGTGGCGGCGGCCGCCAGGGGCTCGTCGGTGATCGGGATGAAGCTTCGGGACATCGGAATCGGTCCGGCAGGCAGCGCCAGACAGGGCCACAATAGCCCCCATGCACAAGAGCCCCGACTTTAACGCCCCCCGGCTGTTCAGCGACCCTGCATCCGCGCTGGCCCAGGTGCAGCACATCTACCAGCAGAGCATCGGCTTCCTGCGCCAGGCCATGCACGACTTCGTCGCCGGCGGCGAATACGAAGGCACCAGGGTGCGCGCATGCTACCCCTTCGTGCGCCTGCACACCCACAGCGTGACGCGCCAGAGCGAGCTGCCGGTGGGCCGGCTGAGCTACGGCTTCGTGGCCGGTCCGGGCCGTTTCGAGACGACGCTGACCCGACCGGACCTCTATGCCGACTACTACCTGGAGCAGTTCCGGCTGCTGCTGGCCAACCACGGCGGGCAACTGGAGGTCGGCACCGGCACCCAGCCCATTCCGATCCATTTCTCGTTCGCCGAGCACGACCATGTCGAAGGCCAGCTCGATGCCGCCCGGCGCGCCCTGATGCGCGACGTGTTCGACCTGCCGGACCTGACCGTCATGGACGACGGCATCGCCAACGGGACCCACGAGCCGCGCCCCGGCGAAGCCCTCCCGCTGTCGCTGTTCACCGCGCCGCGGGTCGACTACTCGCTGCAGCGCCTGCGCCACTACACCGGCACTTCGCCGGAATGGTTCCAGAACTTCGTGCTGTTCACGAACTACCAGTTCTACATCGACGAGTTCGTGCGCCTGGGCCGCGCAGCCATGGCCGATCCGGACAGCGGCTACGTGGCTTTCGTGGAGCCGGGCAACGTGGTCACCCGCCGCGCCGGCCTGTCTGCGCAGCCTGGCGACGAGCTGGGCGCCGAACCGCCTCGCCTGCCCCAGATGCCCGCCTACCACCTGATGCGAGAGGACCGCAGCGGCATCACCATGGTCAACATCGGCGTCGGCCCCGCCAATGCCAAGACCATCACCGACCACATCGCGGTGCTGCGGCCCCACGCCTGGCTGATGCTCGGCCACTGCGCCGGGCTGCGCAACAGCCAGCAACTGGGCGACTATGTGCTGGCCCACGCCTACGTCCGCGAGGACCACGTCCTCGACGAGGAACTGCCGCTGTGGGTGCCCATCCCGGCCCTGGCAGAGATACAGCTGGCGCTGGAGGCCGCGGTGGCCGACGTCACCGGCGTGCCGCCGCACGAGCTCAAGCGCATCATGCGCACCGGCACCGTGGCCAGCACCGACAACCGCAACTGGGAGCTGCTGCCCGACAACACGCCGCAACGCCGCTTCAGCCAGAGCCGGGCCGTGGCCCTGGACATGGAAAGCGCCACCATCGCAGCCAACGGTTTTCGCTTCCGCGTGCCCTATGGTACGCTGCTGTGCGTCAGCGACAAGCCGCTGCACGGCGAGATCAAGCTGCCGGGCATGGCCAACCATTTCTACCGGGAACGGGTGGACCAGCATCTGCGCATCGGCATCCGCGCCATCGAGCGCCTTCGCGCCGGCGGTGTGGACCAGTTGCACAGCCGCAAGCTGCGCAGTTTTGCCGAAGTGGCGTTTCAGTGACACGAGCGGGCCGTTCCATGGCATCCACCCGTCGCAAATTCATCCTGGGCAGCATGGCCAGCGCCGGCGCACTGGTGGTCGGCTGGTCGGTGCTGCCCCCGCGGCAGCGACTGACGACCAGCGAGCCCCTGCCCACGGTGCCGGGGGAGATGGCTTTCAACGGCTGGGTCCGCCTGGCCGAGGACGGCGGGGTGACCGTCATGCTGGCCAAGAGCGAGATGGGCCAGGGCGTCTCCACCTCGCTGGCCATGCTGCTGGCCGACGAGCTCGACGCCGACTGGTCACGCGTGCGGGTCGAAGCCTCCCCCATCGACCGCATCTACAACAACATCAGCATGGTGGTGGACGGCCTGCCGGTGCACCCGGACACCGACAACCTGGTGCTGGATGCGGCCCGCTGGATGACGGCCAAGACCATGCGCGAGATCGGCGTCATGGCCACCGGCGGTTCCTCCAGCGTCAAGGACCTGTGGCTGCCGATGCGCCAGGCCGGCGCATCGGCGCGGGAGATGCTGGTGGTCGCCGCCGCGCGGCGCTGGGGCCTGGCCCCCGACGGGTGCCGCACCGAACCGGGTGAGGTCATCGCTCCCGACGGCCGGCGGCTGACCTACGCGGAACTGGTGTCCGAAGCCGCCGCCGGCCCGCTGCCCCGCCGCCCCCGGCTCAAGACGCCCGACGCCTTCCGCCTGATCGGCAAGCCCACACCCAGGATAGACGCTGCAGCCAAGCTCGACGGCAGCGCGCGCTACGGGATCGATGCGCAGCCCGGGGGCCTGCTGTACGCCGCCGTTCGCATGTGTCCGACCCTGGGCGGCCGGGCAGCCCGGTTCGACGAGGCGGCCGCACGCGCCCTGCCCGGGGTCCGGGCGGTGACCCGCTTCGATCCGGCCAGGGGAGGGACCGGAGGCGTCGCGGTCATTGCCGACCACCCCTGGCGCGCGCGGCAGGCCGCCGACGCGCTGGACATCGGCTGGGAACCCGGTGAGCTGCAGGACTTCGACAGCCAGGCCTTCATCGAGGGGCTGTCCCGCACCCTGGACCGCGAAAGCGGCTTCGCCTTCTTCCGCCGTGCCGATGTCGACCAGGCACTCGGGGCGGCCTCCGCACGCCTGTCGGCAGAGTACAGGGCGCCCTTTCTGGCCCATGGCGCACTCGAACCCATCAACTGCACGGTCCGCTTCGACAGCGACCGGGCCACCGTCTGGGTCTCGACCCAGGTGCCGGGCCTGGCACGCCAGGCGGCGGCCGACGCGCTCGGGCTGCCCTCGGAGGCGGTCGACGTGCGGGTTCTGCAGCTCGGGGGCGGCTTCGGACGCCGCCTGGAGGTGGACTTCATCGCCCAGGCCGCGACCATTGCGCGTGCCGTGCCCGGCCAGCCGGTACAGACCTTGTGGACGCGCGAGCAGGACACCCGGCACGACCTGTTCCGGCCCGCCTGTGTGGCCCGGTTCGAGGCCGGCCTGGATGACCAGGGACGGCTGACCGCCTGGAAGAACACCAGCGCCGGACAGGCGATCGTGCCCCAGGCGCTCAAGCGCCTGTTCGGCCTGCCCGGTGGCGGGCCCGACAAGACCGCCTCGGAAGGCGCCTTCGACCAGGGCTACGAGTGGCCGGCGGCCCGCATCGCGCATGTCAACGTGGCCGGCGGGCCCCAGGTCGGTTTCTGGCGCGCGGTCGGCCACTCGCACCAGGCCTTCTTCAAGGAGAGCTTCCTGGACGAAGTGGCGCACGCGGCGGGCGCCGATCCGGTGGCCTTTCGCCAGGGGCTGCTGCAGAACCACCCGCGCCAGCGTCGCGTGCTGCAGGCCGCTGCCGACGCGGCCGGCTGGGGAAACCCCTCGCCGCCCGCGCCCGACGGTGCGCCGACCGCCCTGGGCGTGGCGCTGCACGACTCCTTCGGCTCCAGCGTGGCCCAGGTGGCCCGGGTGTCGCTGGCACCGGACCGGCAGACGATCCGGGTGCACCGTGTCTGGTGCGCCATCGACTGCGGCACCGCTGTCAACCCGGCGGGTGTGCGCCAGCAGATGGAGAGTGGCATCGTCTTCGGCCTGTCGGCGGCCCTGTACGGGCAGGTCGACATCGTCGCGGGCCAGGTGCAGCCCGGCAACTACCACGAGCAGCCGGTCCTGCGCCTGGGAGAGGCACCCGAAGTCGAGTGCATCATCATCCCCAGCCAGGAACACCCCGAGGGCGTCGGCGAACCCGGCCTGCCCCCGATCGCTCCGGCGGTGGCCAATGCCGTGTTCGCGCTGACCGGCCAGAGACTGCGGCAGCTGCCGCTGAAGCTGGCCTCGCCCACCGACGTGCGGGCCGATCAGGAGAAGACATGAGCGGTTTGCGCGTCAACGGACAGACCCTGGGCGTGGATGCGGCCGCCGACACCCCGCTGCTGTGGGTGCTGCGCGCCGACCTGGGCATGACCGGCACCAAGTTCGGCTGCGGCATGGCCCTGTGCGGAGCCTGCACGGTGCATCTGGACGGGCAGCCGGTGCGTTCCTGCGTGACACCGCTGTCGTCGGTGGGCAGCGGCGAGGTGACCACCATCGAGGGCCTGGAGGGACGCGAGGCCCAGGCCCTGAGGCAGGCCTGGCTGGAGCTGGACGTGGTGCAGTGCGGCTACTGCCAGGGCGGGCAGATCATGAGCGCCAGCGCACTGCTGCGGCAGAACCCCGATCCCGACGACGCAGCCATCGAGGCGGCCATGAGCGGCAACCTGTGTCGCTGCGGTACCTACCCGCGCATCCGGGCCGCGATCCGCCTGGCGGCGCAGCGCCTGCGCGGCTGAGCGACCTCAGGCCGGCCGCGGCCTGACCTTGCCGGCCGCCAGCCTGGCGTTGGCCCGTGCGGTGTCGGTGTCGTCGGCGCGCGCCAGCGCCACCCCCATCCGGCGCTTGACGAAGCTCTCGGGCTTGCCGAACAGCCGCAGGTCGGTGCCGGGCACCTGCAGCGCCTCTTCGACGCCGTCGAACACGATGCCACGTGCCTCGACACCACCGTAGATCACGGCGCTGGCACCCGGGTTGCGCAACGAGGTATCCACCGGCAGGCCGAGGATGGCGCGTGCATGCAGCTCGAATTCGCTCTGGTGCTGGGTGCACAGCGTGACCAGCCCGGTGTCGTGCGGGCGGGGGCTGACCTCGCTGAACCAGACCTGGTCGCCCTTGACGAACAGCTCGACACCGAACAGCCCGAGGCCTCCGAGGTTGTCGGTGACCGCCCGGGCAATCCGGCGCGATTTCTCGACCGCGTCCGGGCGCATCGCCATCGGCTGCCAGCTCTCGACATAGTCGCCGCTGACCTGCACATGACCGATGGGCGCGCAGAAATGGGTCTGCACCGAGCCGTCTGTCCCGCGGGCGCGCACGGTCAGCTGCGTGATCTCGTAGTCGAAGTCGATGAACCCCTCGACGATGACTCGGCCATGGCTGACGCGGCCGCCGGCCATGGCGAAATCCCAGGCCTTCTGCACATCCGCAGGGCCGTCGATCCTGCTCTGCCCCTTGCCGGAGGAGCTCATCACCGGCTTGACGATGCACGGGTAACCGATGCCGCCCTCACCGTGTGCGCCCTCGATGGCGGCCTGGAGCTCGGCCAGCGAATCGCAGAACCGGTAGGGGCTGGTCGGCAGGCCCAGTGTCTCGGCCGCCAGGCGGCGGATGCCCTCGCGATCCATGGTCAGGCGCGCGGCGCGCGCGGTCGGGATCACCGTGACCACGCCCGCCGCCTCCAGTTCCTCCAGCATGGGGGTGGCGATCGCCTCGATCTCGGGCACGACCAGGTGGGGCCGCTCGGCCTCGATCAGCGCCTTGAGCTGGGCCGGGTCGCTCATGACGATGGTGCGCGCGTGATGCGCCACCTGCTGCCCAGGCGCGTTGTCGTAGCGGTCGACCGCGATGGTCTCGACCCCCAGGCGCTGCAGCGCGATCAGGACCTCCTTGCCGAGCTCGCCGCTGCCCAGCAGCATGACGCGGGTTGCCGCAGGTGACAGGGGCGTTCCAAGGGTGGTCATGGGGTCGGTTCCCGTGCAGTCAGAAGGTCGTCATCGGAGCGCCGAAAGCCTTGCCCATGGTCTCGCCCATGCGCACCGCCTTCTCGGGCATCCACTGCGGATTGAAGCGGATCGTGTCACGCGGCCAGAGCATCACCACCGTGGATCCCAGAAGGAAGCACCCCATCTCCTCACCCTTGAGCTGGTGGAACTCCTGCTCGTCGTACACCCACTCGCGCACCTCGCCCGGGCGCGGAGGGTTGACCACACCGTGCCACACGGTCGCCATGCTGCCGACGATGGTGGCCCCCACCAGCACCAGGGCAAAGGGCCGCATCTCCGTGCCATCGGGGCCCTCGCAGGGGATGTCGTAGATGCACACCACCCGCTCGTTGCGGGCGAAAAGCCCGGGCACGCCGCGCGCCGTGGCCGGGTTGACGGAAAAGAGCGCACCGGGCACGTAGATCATGCGCCGCAGCCGGCCGGCGCAGGGCATGTGGATGCGGTGGTAGTCGCGGGGACTCAGGTAGACGGTGGCGAAGTCGCCGTTCTCGAACCGCGCGGCCAGGTCGGCGTCACCACCCAGCAGAGCGGTCGTGCTGTACGAGTGCCCCTTGGCCTGGAAGATCTGGTCGTGGTCGATGCTGCCGAACTGGCTGACGGCCCCGTCCACCGGGCACACGAAATCGGCGTGAGAGATCGGGCGGGCACCGGGCCTGAGCGGGCGGGTGAAGAACTCGTTGAAGCTGGCGTAGCTGGCCACATCGGGGTTGGCTGCCTCGTCCATGTTCACCCCGTAGCGCCGGATGAAGCGGCGGATCAGGGCATGGGTGAACGAACCCCAGCGGGCGCCCGCCACCCGGCCGGCCAGCACGGTCAGGGCGCGCTTGGGCAGGAGGTACTGGAACAGGACGAACAGCTTCTGGGACACGGAACGGTGGCGTGAGCAGGGGCCGGCCCTCGATGCCTGCCGGACAACAAACCCTTGATTGTAGGCCGACACCCGGTCCGGCACCGGCCGGGCGCCCGCAGCTTCCCCGACACACGCAGGCACAATGGCCGGCATGGAGGCACCCCTTTTCAGCTGTCAGGGCCTGGTCAAGCGGTACGGCGCCAGCACCGTGGTCGACCGGCTCTCGTTCGAGATCCGGCCGGGCGAATGCCTGGGCGTGATCGGCCCCAACGGCGCCGGCAAGACCACCACCATCCGGATGTGCCTGGGTCAGACGGCACCGGATGCGGGGACCATCTCCGCCTTCGGCCTGGACATGCCGCGCGATGCGCTGGCGATCAAGCAGCGGCTGGGCGTGGTCAGCCAGACGGACACCCTCGACCCGGATTTCGACTGCGCGGAGAACCTGCTGGTCTACGGGCGGTATTTCGGCCTGCCGGACCGGCTGATCCGGGAACGCATCCCCCGTCTGCTCGACTTTGCCGCCCTGACCCACAAGGCCTCGGCCCGGCCCGCCGAGCTGTCCGGGGGCATGAAGCGGCGCCTGTCGCTGGCCCGTGCCCTGGTCAACGACCCGCAACTGCTGCTGCTGGACGAGCCGACCACCGGGCTGGACCCGCAGGCACGGCACCTCATGTGGGAGCGGCTGCAGAGGCTGCTGCAGCAGGGCAAGAGCATCCTGCTGACGACACATTTCATGGACGAGGCCGAGCGCCTGTGCTCACGCCTGCTGGTCATCGACCACGGGCGCAAGATCGCGGAGGGCCGGCCGCGGGATCTGATAGCACAGCACCTGGAGGCCGAGGTGGTCGAGGTCTACGGCAACGGCGCCCTGGACCTCGCCCACGGCGACCGGCATGCCGGACTGCGCGCGCTGGCCGGGCGGGTCGAGGTCAGCGGCGAGACCGTGTTCTTCTACACGCAGGCCGCGATGCCGTTGCTGCAGGCGATGGCCGGTTTTCCCCATCTGCGCACCCTGCACCGCCCAGCGAACCTGGAAGACCTGTTCCTCAAGCTGACCGGCCGGCAGATCCGGGAAGAGGGCTGACCCATGCAAGTATCCGCAAAACCCGCACCCTCACCCTGGTCCGCACCCCGGCTGTCGATGCGCTGGTGGCCGGTGTTCCGCCGCAACCTGCTGGTCTGGCGCAAGCTGGCCGTTCCCAGCCTGGTCGGCAACATCGCCGAGCCGCTGATGTGGCTGGTGGCCTTCGGCTACGGCATGGGCGCGCTGGTGGGCCAGGTGGACATGGCCACGCCGCAGGGACAGGTGGCCGTTCCCTACATCCTGTTCCTGGCCAGCGGCAGCATCTGCATGAGCGCGATGAACGCGGCCACCTTCGAAGCCCTGTACTCGGCGTTCTCGCGCATGCATGTGCAAAAGACCTGGGACGGCATCATGAACGCCCCTGTCCGGCTGGACGACGTGGTGCTGGCCGAGATGCTGTGGGCGGCATTCAAGGCCACCTTCACCGTGACGGCCATCCTGGGCGTGATGCTGGCGCTGGGCATCAGCCATTCACCCAAGCTCGCGCTGGCCCTGCCTGCGCTGCTGCTGACGGGCATCACCTTCTCGTGCATTGCCCTGATCTTCAATGCCCTGGCCAAGGGCTACGATTTCTTCACCTACTACTTCACCCTGTTCCTGACCCCGATGATGTTCCTCTCGGGGGTGTTCTTTCCGCGCGACCAGCTGCCGGGATGGGTGCTGGCGGTGTCGGGCTGGCTGCCGCTGACCCACGCGGTGGAACTGGTGCGACCGCTCTTCATGGACCGCTGGCCTGAGCATGCCGCGCTGCATCTGTCGGTCCTGGCGGGCTACGCTGCGGCAGCCTTCTGGCTGGCCCTGGCCCTGACCCGCCAGCGCTTTGCACGCTAGGCGGTGGCCGGCGACTCAGTGGAACGAGTGCCGCAACGCCGGCTGGGCCTCGACGTAGCACTCGCTGCCGCTGTCCATGAACTCTTCGGCATCGATCATCGCGTCGTAGTCGCGCGTGACGGCATGCGTCTTGGGGATCAGGGGCTTGTCCAGCGGGCGGCAGACGCGGTTGCGCAGGCCACGCAGGCTGGCGCTGCACTCCATGGCCGAGATCACGGCCTCGGGGTCGAGCATGAGGACAAACGGGTTGAGGCTGGTGCTGGCTTTCATGGCGACGTCCTTCCTGATGGGGGTGACGGGACAAAACGGGATTCGATGTGACGAACTGTATTTGTCCGGTTTCAAATCGTTAAGTCGGCGCCAAGCCATTCCGGCTGTAGGAAGTTGCCTGACAAGCGCGGAATTGGCCGGCAAAACCCCCGCAGATCCGGCCGGTGGAGCGCTCAGACCGGTCCGTTGCGCAGCGCGTCGACGCTGGCCCGCACCACCGCCTGCACGCTGCCGCTGCTGGCGAAGCAGCGACGCAGGTAGGTGGCATGGTTGCCCTGGGCGACGGTGCGCTCGATCTCGTCCAGCGCGGCCTGCGAGCGCAGCGCCTCGGCGTGGGGTGCCAGGTGCCGGACGGTGGCCAGCACATCCTCCCGGATGCTGATCTGCTCGCGCGTCTTGGGGTTGACCATCATGCCGTCGAGGCCGAAGCGGCAGGCCTGGAAGCGGTTGTAGGTGTAGACGAGGTAGTCGTCCTCCTCGGGCGGCGGCTCGCTGCGCTCGAGCAGATGCCGGCACAGCGCCTGCAGGTAGCAGGCCAGCGCCGCCGCCCGCTCCACCGTCAGCGGCGTGTCGCAGACCCGCAGCTCGATGGTGCCGTACTCGGGCTTGGGGCGGATGTCCCAGTAGAAGTCCTTCATGGACTTGACCACCCCGGTCGACTCCATCTTGGTGAAATACCCGCTGGCGAACTCGTCCCAGCTGAGCACGAAGGGGGCGCGGCCGCTGAGCGGGAAGGCAAAGACCGAGTTCAGGCGCGCCGAGTCGAACAGGGTGTCCACGCCCTGCGAGAAAGGCGATGAGGCCGAGAGGGCGATGAAGTGAGGCACATAGCGGTTGAGCGAGTGCAGCAGGAACAGCGCCTCGTCGGCGCTCGCGCAACCGATGTGCACATGCTGTCCGAACACGGTGAACTGCTTGGCCAGGTAGCCGTAGAGCCCCGAGAGCTGCTGGAAGCGAGGCTTGGAGAAGATGCGCTGCTCGAACCAGCGCTGGAAGGGATGGGTGCCTCCGCCGGCCAGCTCGATGTTGAGCCTGTCACCTGCCACCACCAGCGTGTCCCGGATCTGCTGCAGCTGCGCCAGCAACGGTCCGTGCTCGCGCTGCACGCTGGTGGCGATCTCGATCATGCTCTGCGTCATCTCGGGCGTCACGACGCCCGGAAACGGCTTGCGCCCCAGCAGCTCCAGCAGGTCATTGGCGCTGCTGGACAGGTCCATGTCGTAGGTGTTGACCAGTTGCAGTTCGAGCTCCACCCCCATGGTCAGGGAGTCGGAGGCCTTGAAGGGTTCGAGGGGCATGGTGACTCCTGGCTCGCATCACCCCTGGCGGGTGACATGGGTTTCGTGGGCCGCCATCAGGGTGCGCTGGGTGACCACCGGCCCGAGCAGCTCCTGCAACAGCATCATCGCCGCCATCACCGACAGCACCTGCACCGCCGGATCGAAACCGTACAGGCGGCTCTGCTCGAGCAACAGGATGGCGAAGGCCGACATGGGCGTGAGCGCCAGGCCCGTCATCAGGCCCTTGCGCTCGGTGATGCCGGACAGGCGCGCCGCCGCCACGTTGCAGGCCACCTTGGACAGGGTGCGCACGGCGATCAGCACCAGACCGAGCAGGATGCCGGCGGCGACGTCGGCCCAGTTCAGCAGCGAGGCGATGTAGACGAACAGGAACACCGACAGCAGGTCGCCGGCGGTGCCGAAGTCGCGCTGGGCGTTGGTCAGGTGCACGCGCCGGCCACGTGCCACGATGCCGAAAGTCAGCGCCGCCAGCAGGGGCGAGAGCTTCAGGCCGTAGGCCATGGTGGTCAGCAGGACGACGGCCAGCGCGAAGACGACCGTGACGCCACGCTCGCGGGTGGCGCGCTGACGCAGCAGCAGCGGAACCACTATGCCGAGCAGGGCACCGACGCCCACCGAGGTCACCAGCACGTGGATGCTGCCGAGGGCGGCCAGCATCAGGTCACCCGACGTGCTCAGGTGCCAGTACCCGACCACCAGCTTGAGCGCCAGCACCGACAGCATGCAGTTGATGGCGCACAGGTGCAGGACCCGCTCGGAGACCTGGCCCGCGCTGCGCAATTCGTTGGCCACCCGGACAATGCCCGCGGGGGAGGCCGAGATGGACAGGGCGGCGATGATGAGCGCCAGATCCTGGGCGAGGCCGAAGCGCTCGCACACCCAGTAGATCAGACCGAAGGTGACCAGGGACTCGACCACGCCGATGACCGCCACCCAGGGGTTGTGGCGGAACCAGCGCAGGTTGATGCGGTAGCCCAGCTCGAACAGGACCAGGGACAGGGCGACGTTGGCAAGAAAGGGCAGGCCCGGCACGGCGCCGGTCAGCCCCGGCAGGTTCACCAGACCACCGGCGAGTCCGACCGCCACGTAGCTGGACACGCGCGGGATCAGCCACAGCTCGTGCAGGCGTTCACCGACGAACCAGGCCAGCAGCAGCACCAGTGGCCATGCCATGGACTGCAGCAGGAAGTTGAAATCGGTCACCATGCGGGATCTCCAGTGGGGGCGGCGGCCAGGCCTTGCGGCCTGCTGTCTTGCGTCGGGTCGCCACGACCGGCACCCGGGGCTCCTGTGGTCCGTCCGTCAGACCTCGAAACGCGACGCAAGTTCTTTGAGCTGCAGCTCCTGCAGCACCTCGCGCAGACGCGTTGCCGCCTTCTGCTGTGCGTTCGGACGCGGGGCGCCCATTCTACGGGCCAGGATGAGTTCGTTCTTCATCGAATGCTCCCAGCCGACCAGCTCGGTCACCGTCACCTCGTAGCCGTGCGCCTCCAGCTGAAGGCAACGCAGCACGTTGGTGATCTGGCTGCCGAACTCCCGCGTGTGCAGCGGGTGGCGCCAGATTTCGGCCAGCGGCGTGCGCGCCAGGCTCAGCGCCTTGTTGCGGCGCAGGACGCCCGCCACCTCGGCCTGGCAGCATGGCACCAGCACCATGAAGCGGGCCTGCCTGGCCAGCCCGAAACGGATGGCATCGTCGGTCGCGGTGTCGCAGGCATGCAGGGCCGTGACCACGTCGATCGTGGGCGGCAGATCCGGATGATGGAGGGCCTCATGCACGGTGGTGGCCAGGAACTGCATGCGCTCGAAGCCCAGGCGCTGGGCGAGCGCACGCGACCTGTCCACCAGCTCGGTCCGGACCTCGATGCCGCAGACCGTTCCGACACCCCGCGGCCGGAAGAACAGGTCATAGAGGATGAAGCCGAGATAGGACTTGCCGGCACCGTGGTCGGCCAGGACGACATCGCCGCGCTGGTCGAGCACCTCCTGCAGCAGCGGTTCGATGAACTGCACCAGGTGGTAGACCTGCTTGAGCTTGCGCCTGGTGTCCTGGTTGAGCCGCCCGTCCCGGGTCAGGATGTGCAGCTCCTTGAGCAGCTCCACGGACTGCCCGGGCCGAAGCTCGGGAAGCTGCTGGTGCAGGTCGGCTGCCTGCCGGGGACGGGTCTGAGCGGATCGCATGGGCCGATGATACGGAACGGGCCGGCCGGGGGGGTGACAATCGGGCATGGCCGACGACCCCGACCCGCAGCACCACCCCTATGCCCGGCTCACCCCCGATGTCGTGCAGAACGCCCTGTCACGGCTCGGCCTCTGGGGCGATGGCCGCCTGACCTCGCTCAACAGTTTCGAGAACCGGGTCTACCAGGCCGGCCTCGACGAGCCGGTCCAGGGCCACGCCGAGGTGGTGCTCAAGTTCTACCGGCCAGGCCGCTGGAGCGATGACCAGATCCTGGAGGAACACGCGTTCGCCGCCGAGCTGGCTGCCGGCGAGGTTCCGGTGGTCGCCCCCCTGTGCATCGGCGGCCGCACCCTGCACCACATCGACGGCTTTGCCTTCTCGGTCAGTCCGCGCCGCGGCGGCCGGCGCCCGGAGCTCGACGACCCGGAGGTGCTCGAATGGATCGGGCGCTTCCTGGCACGCATCCACGGCATCGGCCAGGTGCGCCCCTTCGCGGTGCGGCCCGCACTGGACCTGGCGAGCTTCGGCAGGGAACCCCGGGACTGGCTGCGCCGGCACCGCGCCATCGCCCCCGAGGTGGAGCAGGCCTGGCTGCAGGCCTGCGACGAAGCGCTGGCGCTGGTTTCCCGGCATGCCGTCCTCAACGGCACGTCCCCGACGTTGCTGCGCCTGCACGGTGACTGCCACCCTGGCAACATCCTGTGGACCCCCGCCGACCTGCCGGGAGGCGGCCCGCACTTCGTGGACCTGGACGACGCCCGCAGCGGCCCGGCGGTGCAGGACCTGTGGATGCTGCTCAGCGGCGATCGCAGGCAGCAGACCCTGCAGCTTTCGGCGCTGATCGACGGCTATGAGCAGGTCCGGCCCTTCGACCGGCGTGAACTGGCGCTGATCGAGCCCCTGCGAACGCTGCGCCTGATCCACTACAGCGCCTGGCTGGCAAGGCGCTGGGACGACCCGGCCTTTCCGGCCAGCTTCCCCTGGTTCGGCACCCGCGACTACTGGCAGGGCCAGGTCGACCAGCTCAGGGAGCAGGTCGAAGCGATGCAGGCGCCGCCGCTGATCGCCTGACCGGTCGGCCCGGCCCCGGGGAGGCCGACTCAAGTCCCGGGGCCGTGGTGCCCCAGACGCTCCATGGCATCGGCCAGCCAGTCTCCGGGGAGCACCCCGCCCGAGGCCATGGAGACGCGCCACGCATCGCCATCGGCCTCGACACGGGCAAAGCCCTCCTGCCACAGCAGCCAGGCCAGCCAGGCGCACTGCAGGTCGGTCACCGCCTGTCCGGCGGGCGCCGTCAGCAGGCCGGTCAGCAAGTCCGCATCCCGCACGATCACGGCACTGGCCTTGTGCTCGGCCTTGAGCGCCGCCGCCAGCACGGACAAGGCCTGGCTGTCGTCGCTGCGCAGGCCGAAGACCCGGATCCACTGGCGTACATGGTCGGCGATCGCGACGCCGCGCTGGGCCTCGGCCTGAAGCAGGTCGGCATGCTCCCAGCGGTGCCAGTCCAGCTGGGGCTCCCGGCTCTTGCACAAGAGCGCTGCCTGCGCAAACTGGTGCAGCGCGGTTTCCTGAGCGCCCGGCTGCACGGCGGCCCCGATCATCAGGAGCGCACCGAGCCGGGAGGCCAGCAGCTGGTTCTGCTGGGCCAGCAGCTTGTCACGCAGCAGCTCGTCGCGTTCATGGCGAAGCGCCGCCAGCTCCAGCGCGTTGCGCAGGTCGGCCCGCATGCTCTCCAGCGACCACGGCTTGCTGATGTAGCGGAAGATCTCACCGGTGTTGATGGCCTCGATGGCATCGCCGAGCTCCGAGTAGGCCGTGGTGAGCATGCGCACGATGTGCGGGTGGTACATGCGCGCATGCCTGAGCAGTTCATTGCCATACGCGCCGGGCATGCGCTGGTCGGTGACGAGCACGGCGATCTCGGACGCCCGCTCGGCGAGCACCGCCTTGCCCTCCTCCACCGACGTGGCCGTGATCACCGGCGCAATCTGGCCGACCAGGCGCTCGAAATACTTGAGCGCCATGGCCTCGTCGTCGACATAGAGGATTTTTTCGGGTTTCATGACGGTTCCTGCACCTGCGACACTGCCGGAAAACGGTCTCCGGTCGCAGGAAAAAACAATGAGACGGTGGTGCCCCTCCCCGGTTCCGATTCGATCAGCAGCTCCCCGTTCAGCGACTGCATGACACGCCGGCAGAAAAGCAGTCCCATGCCGCTGCCACCGCTGGCCTGTTTCGTGCTCGCGGGCTCACGGCCCAATCGGGGCAGCAGTTGCGGATCGATCCCGGGTCCATTGTCGCTGACAGCCAGGCAGGGGGCCGGCCCCGTGGCCGGCCCGGAAGACCTGTGTCCCAGGGTGATGAGGATGCGGGCTGGTGGCGTCGGCTGTTGCTGCACCGCCTGCAGGGCGTTCTTGACCAGGGTGCAGACCACGAGATGAAGCAGGTCGCGGCGACCCGGCAGCACAAAGTCGGCGTCCTGCTGCAGGCAGACGGTCTGGGCCTCGTCGCCATCGAAGGGGTAGCTGCGGAGCACCTCCTGCACCAGTCCGGCCGCCGACAGCCCGGATCCCGGGACCCCGAGACTGGCATCCCGGGCGTGGTTGAGAAAGCTGGTCACGAGCGACTGGGCGTAGTCGGCCCGGCGCTGCGCGGCCTCGATCATCTGCAGAACCTGCCCGGGCTGGTCCTGCGAGAACCGGGCCGAGGCCTTGCCGGCGTCTTCCTGGTGGCGTTCGCTCAGGGCACCCAGGTAGCCGCGCACGGTCGCCAGCGGGGTGGTGACCTCGTGGGCCAGGAAACCGAGGGTGTCGCGAAGGGCCGCGGAGCGGCTGGCCGCCAGCCACCGGTCCTGCACGCGGCGAACGCTGCCGGCCCGTGCCCGTGCGAGCACCCGCCGCACCTCGTTTTCGTCCAGCGGTTTTTCGAGGATGTGCTCGACCTGACCTTCGTTGACCGCGGCCATCGCCACCGCCTTGTCGGCGTAGGCCGACACCAGCAACCGGGCGACATGCCCATGCCGGTGCCGCACCAGCCCCAGAAGCTCCAGACCGTCGCGTCCGGGCATGCGGAAGTCGGTCAGCAGCACGGCCACCTCGTCGGCGCGCTGCGCCAGCAGTTGCAAGGCCTGATCGACCCCGTTGGCGGTCCAGACGACGAACTCGTCGCGGTAGAGCCGCTCGAACCACTTGCAGGCCATGGGCTCGTCATCGACCATGAGGACCGCGAACGGCAGCCGGGGCGCGCCGGTCGGCGCGGCATCGTCGGTCATGGCTGAGGCCTGCCCAGATCGAAGCTGAACTCGGTCCAGACGCCCGGCTCGCTGGCCACCGAGAGGATGCCGCCATGGCGCTGGATGATGCCGTAGCTCACGCTCAGGCCGAGTCCGAGACCGGCACCGACATCGCGTGTGGTGAAGAAGGGCTCGAACACGCGGTCGATGTGTTCCGCCGCAATGCCCTGGCCGTTGTCGCGCACCCGCACCCGCATGCGCTCGCCCTCGATCGTCGCGCTGACCCGGATCTCCGGCTTGTCCCGCGCGGCCTTGGCCAGGGCATGGGCCGCGTTGCTCAGAAGGTTGATCATCACCCCGATGATCGCCGGCTCCTCGCCGACGACGTGGGAATCCTGGGGCATGTCGATGCGCACCTCGATGCCCTTGAGCTCGAAACCGGCCAGGCGGCGGGCGGACTGCACCGCCTTTTCCAGCAGGAAAGGACGCAAGACGTCCGCACCGGGCTTCTGGTAGGCGAAGGTCTTGAGGTCGGAGACGATGTTCTGCACCCGCTCCATGCCTTCGCGGGCGTCGTTCAGGCTCTCCCGCAGCAGCTCGTCCTTGCCCGCCGCCGGGGTGGACAGGCCCATGTTGATGGCCATCAGGCTGTAGTTGACCGGGTTGTTGAGTTCGTGCAGCAGGCCCGCCGACAGGGTGCCCAGCGCAGCCATCTTCTCGCGCTGGACCAGCTGGCCCTTGACCTCGGCCAGCGAATGGTTGACCTCCAGCAACTGGTCGCGCTGGCGCAGGATCTCCGCCTGGAGGCGGTGCGCGTGGCGGCGCCAGCGTCCACTGAACACGGACACCGTCACGGCAATCACCCCGTAGAACAGCAGGAACACCATCTGTCCCAGCAGCTGGGGCCAGTCCTGCACGCCCTCCTGGCGCAACACACATGCCAGCACATAGGCGGCCAGCGTGAGGGCGCTGAACCCCAGAGCCTCCATCACCGACAGGGGAAGAAAGATGACGATGCCCGCCAGGGCAAAGGTCAATCCGACAAAGTAGATGGAGGCTTCGCCGTCGGTTCTGAAAATCATCCAGGCGATCATGATCTGGGGCAGCGCAGTCCAGATCCGGGTGGTCTGCCGCATGTGGGCCCTGCCCCATGTGGTGGAATGGCTCCAGAGGGCGAGGCCTATGCCCAACACCACGAGCACCCGGACCAGGCCGAACTCCAGCCCATGCTCCGGATAGAAAGCCAGATCCAGCAAGACGCCGGATGCCACCAGCAGCATGGCCACCCAGCAGGTGATGCGGCTGTAGTACAGCAGGTGCAGCGCATCCGCTTCTTCCTGGGTCCCAGGAAACGGCTCTCCGTTCAGCGTGGACAGGCTGGAGACGTTCATTCGGGCTTGTGCGCCTCGGCGAACACATTGACCCCCGTCGCGTCCGTGTAGGTGGTCACACCGGACAGCGAGGCCGGAAACAGGCTTTCAAGACCCGCTTCGTCGCGGTAGATGAGGTACCACTCCATGAAGTGTTCCATCCAGAACCGCTCCGGGTTGCTCGCATGCACGTTGGTGACCAGCACGGTTCCGCCGGGGCGCAGGTGACGGTCAAAATAGGCGATCAGCCGCGCACAGGCCTTGTCGGCCAGGTAGTCGAACAGGCCCGCGCAATAGATGTAGTCGTATTGGTCTTCGGAAGGCACTGCCTGCTCGCGGGAGGACCTCTTGAGCAGCTGGTGCACCGATTCGTGCCGAAGGCTCACCGGAATCGGCTCCCGACCTGCCGCATTGGCCAGCTCGATCAGGCGCTGGCTCGTGTAGAGCAGGGTCTCGTCGCTGAAATCCATCAGCGTCACATCCAGATGGTCCAGTGGCTGGTCGGCTTGCGCCAGACGCTGCAACTCGCCCGCCGGGCCGCAGCCGACGTTCAGGACACGCAGCGGGCGCCCCCGCTCGCGCGCCCTGGCCGCCAGGGTCTGAAGCCGCTCGAACAGGATATCGACCCTGTTGCGGTGCGCCTGCGCCACTCCGGCCTGAAGGAACATGAAATTCACCAGCTCGAAATACGTGCTGGGACCCTCCCGCGGATTGCCCAGGATCTGGTTGACCATCTGGTAGTCGCCCGCATAACCGAGAGGCTTGGCAAAGGTGCGGTAAACGAAGGGCGCACGCAACACCAGGGGATGGATGGCCGCCTGGGCGAAGGCCCTGTGCGCAGGTTCCTGCTCGGGCGGCACCTTGGCCGCCTCGGCTTCGAATCGCATGAGGTACTCCCGCCCCTTGGCCAGCAGCGGTCGGGCGATCTCGAAAAACACCTCATCACGGACCTGGCCATTGACATCCCGCGGCAGGTTGGCGGTGATGTCGGCCTGATCCAGCCAACGCGTGACCTCGGCAAAAAAGGCCCTCAAGTCATTGACCACCACCTGGTAAGCCTGACTGATCCGCGGCCGGGCCTCCCATTCCTGGACGAACCGGCTCACCGCTTCAGACACGCTGCGCGCGCTGTGGTCGATCACGCCCAGGTCGTTCCACTCGTCAATCAGCGTGAGCGAGACCACCGCCATCAGGCCGGTGTTGAGCAGACTCACCACCACGGCCTTGCCCCGGTAGACAGTCCGCTCACCCGAACGGATGGACAGGTCTGTCAGCACCTCGCTGACCTGGACGATGGAATAGGGGTTGTAGACCTCCATCACCAGCGAGTGCCGCTGCAGGCTGGTGATCGTGCCCCGGGCCAGTTCGCCCTGGCTGTTGCGGAAGGTCACGACGGGATCGAACGGGCGCTGTAGCTGCACGGCGGTCAAGGATGGGGTCGCGAGGCAAAGAGGTGACCGTGCCCCGAAATCGGAATTTCCATCCGCAAGTGTAGTCATCCGGCAACGCGCCGTGCGCGTTGCCGGAGGTATTTCGCCCCCGGGGCCGCCCGCCGACGGCCAGGGGGCATGCGGGCAGCCCCGTTCAGGCCAGCAGGGCTGTCACCCGCCGGACATAGGCGGCCGGGTCGTCGGGAAGCCCCCCCTCGGCCAGCAGCGCCTGGTCGAACAGGATGTGGGCCAGGTCGTCGAAGTGAGCACTCCCCTCGAGCTTGCGAACCAGGGCGTGCTCGGCATTGACTTCGAGAATCGGTTTGACCTCGGGTGCTTTCTGGCCAGCCGATTTGAGCAGGCGCGCCAGCTGGGTCGAGTAGTCGCCATCGTCCACCACGAGGCAGGCCGGCGAATCCACCAGCCGGGTCGTCACGCGCACATCCTTGGCCTTGTCCCTGAGGCTCTCCTTGAGTCGGTCCAGCACCGGCTTGAAGGCCTCGGCCGCCTGCTCGGCCGCCTTCTTCTCCTCCTCGTCCTGCAGTTTGCCCAGGTCCACCGCGCCCTTGGCCACGCTTTGCAGCGGCGTGCCATCGAACTCGTGCAGGAAGGACAGCGCCCACTCGTCGACCCGGTCGGTCATGAGCAGGACCTCGATGCCCTTCTTGCGGAAGACTTCGAGCTGCGGGCTGTTCCGGGCCGCCGCCAGGCTGTCGGCCGTGATGTAGTAGATGGCATCCTGGCCCTCCTTCATGCGGGCCTTGTAGTCGGCGAAGCCCACACCGACGCTGTCGCTCTGGGTCGAGGCAAAGCGCAACAGCTTCGCGATCTTCTCGCGGTTGGCGAAGTCCTCGCCCAGGCCTTCCTTCAGGACGGCCCCGAACTCGGCGTAGAAGGCGCTGTACTTGCCCGCGTCCTTGGCGAGTTCGGCCCTGTCCTCCTCGCTGACCACGTCGGTCACGCCATCGGCGCCCTCGGCCGCCACGGGCGCCTTGTCCTTCTTCGCCAGGTCCTCCAGCATGGCCAGCACGCGGCGGGTGTTGCCCTCTCGGATGGCCTTGACGTCACGGCTTTCCTGCAGCAGCTCGCGGCTGACGTTCAGCGGCAGGTCGGCCGAATCGACCACACCCTTGACCCAGCGCAGGTACGAGGGCATCAGCGCTTCGGCCTCGTCCATGATGAACACGCGCTTGACGTACAGCTTGACGCCGGCCTTCTTGTCGCGGTTCCACAGGTCGTGCGGCGCCTTGGCCGGTATGTACAGCAGTTGCGTGTACTCGGTGCTGCCTTCGACCCGGTTGTGGCTCCAGGCCAGCGGAGCCTCCTGGTCGTAGCTGATGGCCTTGTAGAAGTCGGCGTACTGTTCGTCGCTGATGTCTTTCTTCGGACGGGTCCACAGGGCCGAAGCGGAGTTGACCGCCTCCCACTCGTCCTTCGTGACGTACTCGCTTTTCTCGCTGTCCCATTCCTCCTTCTGCATCAGGATGGGCAGGCTGATGTGGTCGGAATACTTGCCGATGATCTGCTTGAGCTTCCAGTGGCTCAGGTACTCGGTGGCGTCCTCGCGCAGGTGCAGGATCACGCTGGTGCCGCGGGCGGCCCGCTCGATGGCCTCGACCTCGAAGTCACCCGTGCCTGCGCTGGACCAGCGCACGCCCTCGGCCGCGGGCAGGCCGGCGCGGCGGCTTTCGACCGTGATGCGGTCGGCCACGATGAAGCCCGAGTAGAAGCCGACGCCGAACTGGCCGATCAGCTGGGCGTCCTTCTTCTGGTCGCCCGAGAGGCGGCTCATGAAGTCCTTGGTGCCGCTCTTGGCGATCGTGCCCAGGTGCTCCACCGCCTCGGCCTGGCTCATGCCGATGCCGTTGTCGGTGATGGTGATGGTGCGCTCGGACTTGTCGAAGGCGACACGCACGTCCAGGTTGGGCGCATCCTCGAACAGACCGGGCTTGTCCAGCGCCTCGAAGCGCAGCTTGTCGCAGGCATCCGACGCGTTGGAGACCAGCTCGCGCAGGAAGATCTCCTTGTTCGAATAGAGAGAGTGGGTGACGAGGTGCAGCAGCTGGGCCACTTCGGCCTGGAAGTTCAGGGTCTGTTTGCTCATGTCGTTGTCACGTGGGAAAGGTTGGCCAATCGGGGCGCCGGGCGCCTCGCGCGGACACATGGGGACGGGACCGCGGATTTCAAGGGCCCGTCATCGAGGGCCCGTCAGCCAGGCCCGGATCTGGTCGGCCACCGGCCGGCTCGACAGCAGATCCAGGTGCCCGGTGCGGTAGGCGACGAACTGCCGTTCGGGCGCAAAGGCCAGGCAGCGCGCCGGATCGTCATGGCGTCCCAATGCGCTGTCCAGCGGCACCAGGCCGTCGCCGGTCAGGCGATCGGCCAGGCGGCTGCGACGCGTGGCCAGCGTGGCGCCCACGGCGAAGCAGTTCACACCCTCGGGCAAGGGCAGAGGTTCGCGGTGGTCCGCCCCGGAGACGAACCGGTCCCGGCCCTGCCAGTCGGCGTCGAGCACATGGCCGTGCCGCAGGTCGGTGATGCCTGCGCTGCGGACACGGCCCAGCCGGGCAAAGGGGGCGGTGAACGGGCTGGAGGCCAGCAGCCAGTCTGCGCCGTGGCCGATACGCTCCAGCGGCGCACCATGGTGCGGGGTACCCAGAAAGACCATGTTCCGCAACAGCGCCGTCCAGGACAGGCCCGCCGCCTGTGCGCAGGCCACGGCCGAACGGGCCACGAGGCCGCCCATGCTGTGCCCGATGAGGGTGATGCGCTCCAGCGGACCCGGCCAGGCGGCGGCCAGCCGCTGCAGGCCGAGGGCCAGCTCGCGCCCGTTGACCGAGGTGTGCAGGCCGGTGTTGTAGCGCAGGTAGACCGGCGCGGCGTCCATCGACCGTGCCAGGAAGGCCCCATGGTCATGGCCGTTTCGCAGCCACTGGGCGTCGTTCATGCAGAGGCCGTGCACGAGCAGCAGCAGGTGCGCAGGGGTGCCCGGCAGCAGGGCTTGCAGGCCCTGGCCCGTCGGCATGAGCGGCGTCCCGTTCACGCGCAGCTCCATCGCCTGCGCCAGGGGGTTGCCCATCGCCTGCAGCCTGTCCCCGAGCACGCCGTTGAGCGCGGCCAGGACAGCCTCGCGCTGCGGGGAAGCCTCCGGGCAGGCCGTCGGTTCGTCCAGCAGGGGCAGCAAAGCCCCCAGCACGGCATCGGTGCTCCAGCCCACGAGGCGGGTCACCCCGCGAACAGCCTGATAGACGCCGCCTGTGAGGCCCCCGGTGCGCTGCCCCGAGGCCTTGCCGGGCAGGCCCAGCCGCCCGTGCACCGCCTGGTGTACGCCTTCGGTGATGTCGATCACGCCCTGCGTGGCCTGGGCCACGAGCTGGGCCAGCGCCTGCACGTCCGACGTGCGCACATGCCGCAGCACCTGGCGTCGAGGGGCCGCCGAATCGCTCAAAAGCCCTCGTCCGCGCGCAGGTAGCGCCACTGCCCGGGTGGCAAGTTGCCGAGCACGATGCGGCCCATGCGGATGCGCTTGAGGCCCACCACATGCAGCCCGACCTGCTCGCACATGCGGCGGATCTGGCGCTTCCTGCCCTCCCTGAGCACGAAGCGCAGCTGCTCGGCGTTCTGCCATTCCACCTGAGCGGGCCTGAGCGGCTTTCCGTCCAGACTCAGGCCATGGCGCAGACGCTCGATGACACCGTCCGGCACCACCGACTGCACGTCGCGGGCCACCACACCGGGCCCCCTGGGCCCTTCGGGCGCCCATTGCACCCGCACCAGGTACTCCTTCTCGATGTCCGAGTCCTCGCCGATGAGCTGGCGCGCGATGCGCCCGTCCTGTGTGAGCACCAGCAGGCCGGTGGAGTCGATGTCCAGACGCCCGGCCGGCGCCAGGCCACGGGCATGATGCGGCTGCCAGGACGGCCCCTGACGGACCTGCGGATCGCCGCGCCACTGGTTCTTCGCCTGCACCAGCACGGCAGCGCTTTCGTGGCCGTCCTCGGGCTGGCCGCTCACATAACCCACCGGCTTGTGCAGCAGGATGGTCACGCGGCCCTCCTGCCGCCGCCGGGCAGCCGGCAGCACCTCGAGCCGGTCTGCCTCGTCCACGGTCAGGCCCATGCTCGCCACCTGTCCGTTGACCAGCACCCAGCCTCGCTCGATCCATTCGTCGGCCTCGCGACGCGAACACAGCCCCAGGTCGGCCAGGCGCTTGTTCAGCCGGACCTGCCCGCCGGCGCGGGCAGCGGGCTGCCCGGTGGCGGGTCGGCGCGTCTGCGGGGCAGCGGTGCGGGGCGCGTCGATGGCCGGCTTGCCAGGGGAAGCGGGCCGCGCCGCCCTGTCCTGCGGCGGTCCGGACGGCGGTCTTGACGCACGCGCCGCATCACGGGCCTCGCGCTCGGCCCGGACTTCGGACAGGGGCCGGGCACGCGCCGGCCCCTGGGAGCGGACCGGGCGGCGCAGCGGATCGCCGCCCGTGCGCGGGGTCGATGTCTTCAGCTGCAGGGTCTTCTTGGCCGGGTCTGTCATGCCGCCATCATCCCACGCCGGAACCCGGTGCTGACGCCAAGGCCGCGCGTCACAGCTCGGCCGATCGCAGGGCCTGCAGGTCCAGCACCCGCAAGCCTCCGTACTCGATCTGTATCCAGCCGCGCAGCGCCAGCGCCGAGAGGGCCTCATTGACGCGCTGGCGCGAAAGTCCCACCAGGTAGGCCAGCTCCTGCTGGGTGATGCGCAACACACCGCCCACGTTGGGGGAAAGCAGCGGATGGAACAGCGCCGCCAGGTTGCGCGCCACGCGCAGGTCCGGGTTGTTGATGCGGTCGATCTCGCGCGCCGCGATGAACTGGCCCAGGCGCTCGTTGAGGTGGTTCATCACGAAGCGGTTGAAGGCGATCGAATGGTCCAGCAGCCAGTGGAAGGTGTCCACCGGCAGCCCCGCCACCCGGCTCTTGCGCAGGGCCTGGATGTTGTAGCGGTAGTGTTCGCGCTTGAGCACCGTGCCCTCGCCGAACCAGCCACCGGGCGCCACCCCGGTGAAGGTGATGACCGGCCCCAAGGAGTCGTCGTTGCTCATCTTGAGCAGGCCGTCGAGCAGGCCGAACCAGTAGGTCACCGGCCGCCCGACGCGGCAGATGTAGTCACCGGCCGGCGTGTCTCCCACCACCAGCGCCTGCTCGGCACGTGCACGCGCATGCTCGTCCAGCCCGGCCAGCCAGGGGATCTCGGCCAGTTCACGGTCGGTGGGTGCCCGGGCCCGCTCACGCAGGACGTGTGCCGGGGAGGACGATGGGAAGTTCATGGGTGTAGCGGTTCCCGCATCAGGGAAAGTCCTAGGCGGGTTGTCCCTCGATTGTCGTCGAACCGACAACATGACGTCAAATAAGCGCCTAGTATCGCGTCCAGAATGTTCGCAGGCCCCGCGCTCAATGCGCTTGCGCCCCGGACCCGGGCATGGCTTCAGGAGACAACATGCAAACGACCTTTCCCCGGCTCTTGCTGGAACACGCCAAGCGGCGCCCCGACGCCCCCGCCATGCGTGAGAAGGAATACGGCATCTGGCAGACCCTCACCTGGTCGGGCATGGCCCAGCTGGTGGAGGCCATCGCCTGCGGCCTGCACCAGGCCGGCCTGCAGCGCGGCGAGCACCTGGTGGTGATCGGGGCCAACCGGCCCCGGCTGTACGCCACCATGCTGGCGGCCCAGTCGCTCGGTGCCATTCCGGTGCCGCTTTATCAGGACGCGGTCGCCTCCGAGTGCGTGTTTCCCATCAACAACGCCGAGGTGCGTTTCGTGGTGGTGGAGGACCAGGAGCAGGTCGACAAGATGCTGGAAATCCAGCCGCAGTGCCCGCAGCTTTCGCACATCTATTACGACGACGCGCGCGGCCTGCGCAACTACGACCAGCCCGGTCTGGCCGGCCTGGACGAGCTGATCGGCGCCGGCCAGGCCCACGCCAAGGCCCACCCCGACCTGTTCGTCGAGGAGGTCGAGAAGGCCCGTGCGGACGACGTGGCCTCGATGTTCTTCACCTCCGGCACCACCGGCAACCCCAAGGGTGTGGTCCACACGCACAGCACCCTGATCGACCGTGCGGCCGTGGGCAGCAAGTTCGACCGGCTGACGGACAAGGACGAGGTGCTGGCCTACCTGCCGCCGGCCTGGATCGGCCAGAACATCTTCAGCTATGCGCAATGGCTGGTCACGGGCTACGTGGTCAACTGCCCCGAGTCGGGTGCCACGGTCACCATCGACCTGAAAGAAGTGGGCCCCACCTACTACTTCGCCCCACCCCGGGTGTTCGAAGGCCTGCTGACCAGCGTGATGATCCGCATGGAGGACGCCGGCGCCATCAAGCGCAGGATGTTCCACGCCTTCATGGACGTGGCGCGGCGCGTCGGCCCCGACAGGATGGACGGCAAGCCGGTCGGCTTCATGGACAGGCTCAAGTACGCGCTGGGCGACCTGCTGGTCTACGGCCCGCTGCGCAACAACCTGGGCATGAGCCGGGTGCGCGTGGCCTACACCGCCGGCGAGGCGATCGGCCCCGACCTGTTCAGCTTCTACCGCAGCATCGGCATCAACCTCAAGCAACTCTACGGCTCCACGGAGACTGCCGTGTTCGTCTGCCTGCAGCCCGACCACGAGGCGCGCGCCGACACCGTGGGCGTGCCCTGCGAGGGCGTGGAGATCAAGCTGTCGGAGACCGGCGAGATCCTGGTCAAGTCGCCCGGCCTGCTCAAGGAGTACTACAAGAACCCCAAGGCCACCGAAGAGGTGCTGACGGCCGACGGCTGGTACCACACCAGCGACGCGGGCTTCATCGACGCGTCCGGGCACCTGAAGATCATCGACCGCGTCAAGGACGTGGGCCGCATCAAGGGTGGCGTGCACGACGGCGCCATGTTCGCGCCCAAGTACGTCGAGAACAAGCTCAAGTTCTTCTCGCACATCAAGGAAGTGGTGGCCTTCGGCGACCAGCGCGAGAAGGTCTGCGTGATGGTCAACATCGACTTCGATGCCGTAGGCAACTGGGCCGAGCGGCGCAACCTGCCCTATGCGGGCTACACCGACCTGGCGCAGAAGCCCGAGGTCTACCAGCTCATCAAGGAGTGCGTCGAGAAGGTCAATGCCGACCTGAGCCGGGACGAGCTGCTGGCCGGCAGCCAGATCAGCCGCTTCCTGGTGCTGCACAAGGAGCTGGACGCCGACGACGGCGAGCTCACCCGCACCAACAAGGTCCGCCGCGGCTTCATCGGCGACAAGTACGGTGTGCTGGTCGATGCGCTCTATGGCGGCAAGACAGAGCAGTACATCGAGACCCAGGTCAAGTTCGAGGACGGACGCACCGGCAGCGTCAGTGCCACGCTCAAGATCATGGACGCCAGGACCTTCGCCCCGGTGAAGGCGGCTGCCTGAACGAACAGCAGGAAATCCAGCGATGAGCAAGAAACAAGTCGGCGACGTCATCCTCGACGTCCAGAACATCAGCCTGCGGTTCGGTGGCGTCAAGGCGCTGACCGACATCTCCTTCAACGTCAAGGAGCATGAAATCCGCGCCATCATCGGCCCCAACGGCGCCGGCAAGAGCTCGATGCTCAACTGCATCAACGGCGTCTACACGCCGCAGGAGGGCACCATCACCTTCCGCGGAAAGACCTTCAGGGGCATGAACAGCCGCCAGGTCGCCGAGATGGGCGTCGCCCGCACCTTCCAGAACCTCGCGCTGTTCAAGGGCATGAGCGTGATCGACAACATCATGACGGGCCGCAACCTGCGCATGAAGAGCAACATCCTGCTGCAGGCCCTGCGCATCGGGCCGGCCCAGCGCGAGGAGGAGGAGCACAGGGAGTTCGTCGAGCACATCATCGACTTCCTGGAGATCCAGGCGCACCGCAAGACGCCCGTCGGCCAGCTGCCCTACGGCCTGCAAAAGCGTGTCGACCTCGGACGGGCGCTGGCGATGGAGCCGCAGGTGCTGCTGCTGGACGAGCCGATGGCCGGCATGAACCTGGAGGAGAAGCAGGACATGAGCCGGTTCATCCTCGACGTCAACGACGAGTTCGGCACCACCATCGTGCTGATCGAGCACGACATGGGTGTGGTGATGGACATCTCCGACCGCGTGGTGGTGCTGGACTACGGCAAGAAGATCGGTGACGGCACGCCCGAAGAGGTGCGCAGCAACGAAGACGTGATCAGCGCCTACCTGGGCACGAGCCACTGAGCGAGGAGACAAGAGATGGCGTTTTTCATCGAGACCCTGTTCGGCGGCCTGATGGCCGGCATGCTCTACTCCCTCGTGGCGCTGGGCTTCGTGCTGATCTTCAAGGCCTCCGGGGTGTTCAACTTTGCCCAGGGCGCCATGGTGCTGTTCGCCGCCCTGGCCATGGCGCGCTTTGCCGAATGGGTGCCGGGCTGGCTGGGGCTGGAGGACAAGCTGATCGGCAACGTGATTGCCTTCATCCTGGCCGCCGCGCTGATGTTCGTGCTCGCCTGGCTGATCGAGCGCCTGGTGCTGCGGCACCTGGTCAACCAGGAGGGCGTGACGCTGCTGATGGCCACCCTGGGCATCACCTACTTCATCGACGGCCTGGGGCAGACCATCTTCGGCAGCGACATCTACAAGATCGACGTCGGCATGCCCAAGGACCCGGTTTTCCTCTTCGAAGGCGTCTTCGAGGGCGGGGTGCTGGTGAACCTGGAGGATGTGTACGCCGCCATGGTGGCTGCCCTGCTGGTGGCTGTGCTGTCCCTGTTCTTCCAGAAGACCTCGACCGGCCGGGCCCTGCGCGCGGTCGCCGACGACCACCAGGCAGCGCAGTCCATCGGCATCCCGCT
>SBFS01000140.1 GCA_006227825.1 Burkholderiales bacterium
GGCCGGGCCATCGGCCTGCGGGCCGACATGGACGCCCTGCCCATGCAGGAGCACAACCGGTTCGAGCACGCCAGCCGGCATGCGGGCAAGATGCACGCCTGCGGACACGACGGGCACACGGCGATGCTGCTGGCAGCCGCCCAGCACTTCGGGCGTCACCGCGAGTTCGATGGCACGGTCTATCTGATTTTCCAGCCGGCCGAGGAGGGCGGTGGCGGGGCACGGGAGATGATCAAGGACGGGCTGTTCGAGCGCTTTCCCATGGAAGCGGTGTTCGGGATGCACAACTGGCCCGGCATGCCGGTGGGCACTTTCGCGGCCAGCGCCGGCCCGGTGATGGCCTCGAGCAACGAGTTCCGCATCGTGATCCGTGGCAGGGGCGCGCACGCGGCGCTGCCGCACAACGGGATCGATCCGGTGCCGATCGCCTGCCAGATGGTGCAGGCGTTCCAGACCATCATCACCCGCAACAAGAAGCCGGTCGACGCCGGGGTGATCTCGGTGACCATGATCCACACCGGCGAGGCCACCAACGTGGTGCCCGACAGCTGCGAGATACAGGGCACCGTGCGCACCTTCACCTACGAGGTGCTGGACCTGATCGAGCGGCGGATGCAGGAGATCGCCGAGCACACCTGCGCGGCCTTCGGCGCGGCCTGCGAGTTCCAGTTCAGGCGCAACTACCCGCCGACCATCAACCACCCGGACGAGACGGCCTTTGCACGCGAGGTGCTGGCCGACATCGTGGGTGCGGGGCGCGTGCTCCAGCAGGAGCCCACCATGGGCGCCGAGGACTTCGCCTACATGCTGCAGCACCGGCCGGGCTGCTACCTGTTCATCTCCAATGGCGAGGGCGACCACCGCGCCATCGGTCATGGCGAAGGCCCCTGCACCCTGCACAACCCCAACTACGACTTCAACGACGATCTCATTCCCCTGGGGGCGACCTTCTGGGTGCGGCTGGCCGAGCAATGGCTGGCGCGTCCTGCTGCACCCCGGGAGGGCGCATGATTCCCGTCGGGCAGGCCTTTTCGTCCAGCTACGCGCAGGCGCGGGTGAAGTTCCTGGAGGCCGCCGCGGCGGGCGGGCTGTCGATCCGCAGCCACGAGCATCCGCTCAAGGGCGCCGAGGGGGAGGTGCTGGCGATGGATGTGGCGCTCGACGGCGCGCCGGATGCCCGCCAGCTCCTCATCGTCAGCAGTGCCTGTCACGGCGTCGAGGGGTTCTGCGGCTCCGGGGTCCAGGTGCATGCCCTGCACGACGCCGACTGGCGCGAGCACGCCAGGCAGGCGGGGGTCGCGGTGCTCTACATCCATGCGCTCAACCCGCACGGTTTTTCATTCCGCCGGCGGGTGACCCACGAGAACGTGGACCTGAACCGCAACTTCCCGGACTTCTCCGCCCCCTTGCCGGACAACCCCCGGTATGCCGAGCTGCACCACCTGCTGCTTCCGGCCGGCTGGCCGCCGGCCGCGGACAACGAGGCCGCCATCGAGGCCTACATCGCCTCGAACGGACTGACCGCGTACCAGGCGGCGGTTTCACAGGGGCAGTACCAGTTCCCGGACGGCCTGTTCTATGGCGGACATGCGCCGACCTGGAGCCACCTGACGCTGCGCAAGGTGCTTCGCGAGCAGGGACAGTTGGCCCGTCGCATCGCCTGGATCGACCTTCACACCGGTCTGGGGCCCAACGGCGTCGGGGAGCGCATCTACGCCGGCCGGCGGGACGCCAGTGCCCTGGCGCGTGCCCAGGCCTGGTGGGGCGGCGGCGGCCAGACCGCGGTCACCTCGGTCTACGACGGCAGTTCGACCTCGGCCGAGCTGACCGGCCTGATGTGGTGCGCCCTCTACGACGAGTGCCCGGATGCCGAATACACCGGCATCGCGCTCGAGTACGGCACGGTGCCCATCACCGGGGTGGTGCAGGCCCTGCGCGCCGACCACTGGGTGCATCTGCACCCGCAGGCGGGCGAGGACCTGCGCAGCCAGGCGCGCCGGCAGATGATGGATGCGTTCTACACCGACACCGACGCCTGGCGCGCGCAGGTGGTGGCGCAGGCCAGGCAGGCCCTGTTCCAGGCGGTGGACGGCCTGACGTCCTGACGCCTCAGTCCGGCGCGCCGTAGGCGCCGGAGAGTCGCAGCAGGTGCTGGCGCTGCCCGGCTTCCAGGTACGGCGCCAGCAGGTTCAGGACATGCCGGGCTCCGCGCAGCAGGGCCTGCTGGGCATGGTCCGGTTCGAGCGCGTGGCGCGGGTCGCGCACGTACTCGAAGCTGAGCCAGTAGGTCAGCACGACCACCATGCAGTTGGCGGTCGGCTCGACCTCTCGCGCGTCGATGGCGACCGCGCCGCTTCGGCTCATGCCGGCCAGCAGCAGGCGCACGGCGCGGGTCTTGCGATGCAGCACCTCCTGGAACTGCTTTTCCAGCAGCCGGTTCTTGGACAGCAGGTCGTTGAGGTCCCGGTACAGGAAGCGGTAGGACCAGGTGGTCTCGAACAGGGAGTGAAAGAAGAACCAGGCGTCCTCCACATTGCGCACGCCGTCGGCTGCCCCGAGGATCTGGTCGAGTGCCCTCTCGAAGCGCTGGAACAGCGCGTTGATGAGTTCGTCCTTGGCCGGGTAGTGGTAATAGAGGTTGCCCGGACTGATGCCGAGTTCGGCCGAGATCAGGGTGGTGGAGACGTTGGGCTCCCCGAAGCGGTTGAACAGCTCGAGCGTGACCTCCAGGATGCGCTCGGCGGTGCGGCGGGGAGACTTGCGCGCCATGCTCAGGCGAGCCCCTGGCGCAGGCCCCGTCTGCGCAGCAGGTGTTCGAGTGCGTCCAGGGTGGCATGCAGGCGACGGACAGGGTCGGCCACCGGGCTGTTGGGGCCGTGGAGCAGCCGCCGGTCCGGGTCCGCCAGTGCCGCGTGATCCAGCGAGATGCCGTGGCGCTCGAGCTTGCGGGCGATGCTGTCCGCGTTGTGCCTCAGCAGCAGGCGGGTCTGCTGGAACGCATGCTCGGCCAGTTGCCGGCGCTGGCGGTAGCTGAAGGTGTTGGCAAAGAACATTTCCGCATCGCGCTGGTCCGGTTCGATCAGGACGATGTCGCAGCCGGGGTAGGCGCGCTCGTAGTGCTTGAGGCCGAGCGCCAGCCGGGAATGGATCATCGATCGGAAGGTCTGGCTCATCACGGCCGGCAGACCGCCGTCCACCAGCGACGGGATGCGCTGGTGCCGGGCGGCCCTGGGGTCGGCGTGGAAGGGGACCAGCGGGTTCAGGCAGATCAGCAGCTGCGCGCCTTCGTCCAGTGCCACCGTGGCGTGCACCGTCTTTTTCAGTGCGCCGTCGACATACTGCCGTCCTTCGATTTCGACCGGAGGGAACAGCCCGGGAAGCGCGGCACTGGCCTGGATGGCGCGCGAGATCGGCACATGATCCCAGCCGGGCCGTCCGAAAGGCGTGGCCTCACCGCTGTCCAGGTCCGTGGCCACCAGCGTCAGGCGGGCCTTCAGGCGGCGGAAGTCGTTGCTGCGACCTTCCCGGCTGAACAGCCGCTGCACCTGCGTGTGGATGCCCTCGTTGTCGAACACGCCCGTGGGCAGGGCGGCGCCCAGCTGCTCGGTGGCCTGGCTCAGCGGCTTGCCCTCCACGGCCCAGGTCCACAGGGCGGTCGCCAGCAGCTGGGGCAGGCGGGAGACGCGATGGCCGATCTCGCGCCAGGCCGGCTTCATGAGCCAGGCCGGGTCGAAATTCTCTTCGGTGGGCAGGTCTTCGATGAAGGCATCGCAGAGCTGCCGCGGCGTCAGTCCGTTGGCCAGGCCGGCTGCGATGAACCCGCCCGCCGACACGCCCACGTAGTGCCCGCATGCGTTCAGGTCGAGGCCGTGCAGCGAATCATCGAGTGCGCACAGCGCGCCGATTTCATAGATGGCTCCCAGGGGGCCGCCGCCAGCCAGTGCGAGGGCCACGGCCGGCCGGTGCGCCGTGCGGGACCTGGATCGTCGCGAAGTCATATTTTCAAGTGTAGAGCCTGTGCCCCGTTCCTCATGCTGCATTGCAGCACGGCATGCGGACGCAAAAAAGGGGCGTCACGCGCCCCCTTTGTTTTCGTGCTCCGGCGTCCGCCAGGCAGGGCATCAGGCGGCCTTCTTGCGGGCCGGCGCCTTGCGCGGTGCCGCCGCGGCCTTCTTGGCCGCCGGCCGGCGGGCGGTCTTGCGGGCCGGCTTGGCCGGTGTCACGCCGGACATTTCCTGCACCATGCGGCCGAGCTCGTCGATGCGGGCCACCAGGGCCTCGACGTCGCGCGCCGACGGCACGCCCAGCTTGCCCAGGGCCTTGGCCACGCGCTCCTCGAAGATGTTCTCCAGGCGATCCCACTGGCCCTGTGCCTTGGAGGAGATGTCGCTGGCCATGTTGCTGACCCGGCTGGTGGCCTCGTTGATGCGGTCTTCGGCGACGGCCTGGGTCTTGCGCTGGATCGACAGGCCTTCCTTGACCAGGGTTTCGAAGACTTTGCCGCCCTCTTCCTGCGCCTTGGAAAAGGCACCCAGCCCGGCCAGCCAGATCTGCTGTGCCGAGTCGCGGATGGCCCCGGACAGGGGGCTGTTGCCGGCATCGGCCTTGCTCTTGCCGCCGGTTTTCTGGATTTTCTTGACCATTGTTCGACTCCGTATGAGGGTTCATGGGGACCGGGCGCAGGACCCGGCCATTGAAAGCATGGAACGAATGTATGTGCTGCCGCGTGCGGTTTGTAGGGAGAGCCGACTAAAGCAAAGAGGATGGCAAGGAGGGTGCGGCCGCGACCGATGGCGCGATGGCGGGCGCGCCGCCGCGGATGATGCGGGGGTTTCACAGCCAAATCCGGCTTCTCGCGGGCATGGCCAGGCGGTGGCCCGCTCCCCGGCGCGGGCCCAGGCCTACAATTTCGCTCAGCTCTCCCTGACCACCTGCCTGGAAGCCCGACCGATGACCACCCACACCCCTGTCGACCTCTCCCGCATCGAGCCCCGGGAAAAAGCCGAGATCCTGGCCCAGGCCCTGCCGTACATCCGCAAGTACCACGGCAAGACCATGGTCATCAAGTA
>SBFS01000244.1 GCA_006227825.1 Burkholderiales bacterium
GCGATGCGGCTGAACATCCCGGTGGTGTTCGTCTCCGGCGGACCGATGGAGGCGGGCAAGGTCAAGCTGGCGGTGCCCGGCACCCAGACCATCCAGATCAAGAAGCTCGATCTGGTGGACGCCATGGTGATGGCGGCCGACAACCAGGTCGACGATGCCACGGTGGCCGAGGTCGAACGCTCCGCCTGCCCCACCTGCGGTTCCTGCTCGGGCATGTTCACCGCCAATTCCATGAATTGCCTGGCCGAGGCGCTCGGGCTGGCCCTGCCGGGCAACGGGACCGTGGTGGCCACCCACGCCGACCGCGAGCAGCTGTTCAGGCGGGCAGGGCGCCTGGCCGTGGAGCTGTGCCGGCGCTACTACGAGCAGGACGATGCGTCGGTGCTGCCGCGCTCCATCGCCAGCTTCGAGGCTTTCGAGAATGTCGTCTCGCTGGACATCGCCATGGGCGGGTCCACCAACACCGTGCTTCACCTGCTGGCCACCGCCCGCGAGGCCGAGGTGAACTTCACCATGGCCGACATCGACCGGCTCTCGCGCCGCGTGCCCACGCTGTGCAAGGTGGCACCGAACACCAACAAGTACCACATCGAGGATGTGCACCGCGCAGGGGGCGTGATGGCCATCCTGGGTGAGCTCGACCGGGGCGGCCTGCTGCACACCCATGTGTCCACGGTGCACAGTCCCACCCTGAAGGATGCGCTGGATCAGTGGGACGTGGCCCGCCAGCCCTCCGAGGCGGTGAAGACGTTCTACCAGGCCGGTCCTGCCGGTATCCCGACCCAGGTGGCTTTCAGCCAGGCCACCCGCTGGCCTTCGCTCGATCTGGACCGGGAGAGCGGCTGCATTCGCAGTGTCGAGCACGCCTACTCGCGCGACGGTGGTCTGGCCGTGCTTTACGGCAACCTGGCCGTCGACGGATGCATCGTGAAGACAGCCGGCATCGACGAGAGCATGTTCGCGGTGGAGGAACTGCGCTACACGACGAGCGTGCCCACTTCCACCTTGCGCGTGTTCGAAGGCCCGGCCCGGGTGTTCGAGAGCCAGGATGCGGCCGTTGAAGCCATTCTGGCCGACCGGATCCAGGCCGGTGACGTGGTGGTGATCCGTTACGAAGGTCCGCGCGGCGGTCCGGGCATGCAGGAGATGCTCTACCCGACCTCCTATCTCAAGTCCAAGGGACTGGGCAAGCACTGCGCCCTGCTGACCGACGGCCGCTTCTCGGGTGGCACGTCCGGTCTTTCCATCGGCCACGTCTCTCCGGAGGCCGCGGCGGGCGGCACCATCGGCCTCGTGCACGAGGGGGACCTCATCCGCATCGACGTGACCCGACGGTCCATCGAACTGGTGGTGGACGAGCAAGAGTTGCAGCGGCGGCGTGCCGAGCAGGACGCCAGGGGCTGGCGCCCCGCGCAGCCTCGCGTGCGCAAGGTCTCGGGCGCCCTCAAGGCCTACGCCAAGCTCGCGATGAGTGCCGACAAGGGTGCGGTCCGCGACCTGTCGCTGCTGGACGACTGAACCGGCCCGCATGCTCCAGCATCCGCACATCGATCCGGTTGCCCTGCAGTTGGGGCCCCTGGCCATCCACTGGTATGGCCTGACCTACCTGGCGGCCTTCGGCCTGTTCTTCTGGCTGGCCACGCTGCGCCTGCGCCACGAACCCTATGCGTCCGTCACCAGCCCCGCGCCATGGACACGGCGCGACCTCGAGGACATGCTCTTCCTGGGCGTGCTGGGGGTGGTCATCGGCGGGCGCGTCGGTTATGCCCTGTTCTACAAGCCGGCCCACTACCTGGCCCATCCGCTGGAGATCCTGGCCATCTGGCAGGGCGGCATGAGCTTTCACGGCGGGCTGATCGGGGTGCTGCTGGCCATGGTCTGGTATGCGCGCTCGCGCCGGCGCCCCTGGCTGCAGGTCATGGACCTGGTCGCTCCCTGCGTGCCCACGGGCCTGGCTGCCGGACGCCTGGGCAATTTCATCAATGGCGAACTGTGGGGCCGCGTGGCCGATCCGTCCCTGCCCTGGGGCATGGTTTTCCGGGGAGCGGGCGATCTGCCGCGCCACCCGTCGCAGCTCTACCAGTTCCTGCTCGAGGGACTTCTGCTGTTCGTCCTGCTGTGGCTCTATGCACGCCGTCCCCGCGCCACCGGCCAGGTCAGTGCGGCCTTCCTGGTCGGCTATGGTGTGTTCCGGTTTGTCGCCGAGTTCTTCCGTGAGCCCGATGCCCACCTGGGCCTGCTTGGCCTGGGCATGAGCATGGGACAGTGGCTGTGCGTGCCGATGGTGCTGGGCGGCGTGGCGCTCTGGGTCTGGTCTTCGCGGCAGGCTGCAGGAGCCCGTGCGTGAGCGGTCTCATCCGCTCGCATGTCGACGAGGGCGTGCTGCGGGTGGTCATCAGCCACCCCTCGCGCTTCAACGCCATGGACCGGGCCATGTGGCGCTGCCTGCGGGAAACCTTCACGGCAGTGCAGGGCCATGGCGAGCTGCTGGCCGTCGTCATCGAGGGCGAGGGGGCGCATTTCTGCGCCGGTGGTGACATCTCCGAATACCCGCAGTTCCGGTTCGACGAAGCAGCCCTGCGGTCCTTTCATGAAGAGGACGTCTGGCGGGCGCTGCAGGCCGTGATCGACTGCGATCTTCCGGTGGTTGCCGCCATTGCGGGCAACTGCATGGGGGCAGGCGTGGAAATCGCCAGCTGTTGCGACATCCGTCTGGCCAGCGAAGGGGCGCGTTTCGGTGCGCCCATTGCCCGGCTCGGATTTCCCATGGCGCCGCGCGAGGCCCAGCTGGTGGCGCGCGCGGTGGGCGAACTGACCGCCCGGGAGATGCTGCTGTCGGCCGCCGTCCTGACCGCCGCGGAAATGAAGTCGCGGGGCTTCCTCAACCGGGTGGTCCCCGAGGACGACCTGGCGCCGGAGCTTGGGCGCATGCTCGAGGGCATGCGGTCGCTCAGCCCGATGGCGGCACGGCTGAACAAGCAGACCCTGCGGTCGCTCGCGGCCGGACAGCCGGCAAGCGCCCTGGTGGCCACGGCCTACGGCTACGCCGGCGCGCGCGAACACCGGGAGGGCATCATGGCTTTTCTGGAAAAGCGCCCGGCCGTCTTTGTCTGAACGGGGTCGGACCTCGCTGCGAACCATGACCGAGAACCACAACCTGTTTGTCGCCCTGCGTCAATCCTGGCCGGACGACCTGGATCGCACCGCCGTGGAGGTGGTCGACGGACCGGGTGCCGGTCTGCGCTACTCATGGCGCGACCTCGATCGTGCCAGCGCCATGGTGGCCAACCTGCTCGAATCGCTGGAACTGCCTGCCCGATCCCGCATCGCGGTGCAGGCGGAGAAGTCGGTCGAGTCGCTCATCCTGTACCTGGCCACCCTGCGTGCCGGCCACGTCTACCTGCCGCTGAACACCGCCTACCAGAGCGCCGAGATCGCGTACTTCATCGGCGACGCCGAGCCGGCCGTGGTCGTTTGCAGCCCCGGGAACCATGGCTGGGTGTCCAGGATCGCCTTCTCGGGCAAGACCCGCCATGTCTTCACCCTCGGGGACAGCCGCAGCGGCAGCCTGCTGGAACGTGCCGCCCACCACAGCGACCGGCACGTGCCTGCCGTCTGCCGGGCCGATGACCTGGCCGTGATCATCTACACCAGCGGGACCACCGGACGCAGCAAGGGCGCCATGCTCAGCCACGGCAACATGCTGAGCAACGCCCGGGTGCTGCGGACCTACTGGGACTGGCAGCCCGACGACGTGCTCATCCACGCCTTGCCCATGTTTCATGTCCACGGCCTGTTCGTGGCCATACATGGGGCGCTCATCAATGGCAGCCCCATGCTCTGGCTCAACCGTTTCGATCCGGCCACCGTGGTGTCGCTGCTGCCCCGTGGCACCGTGTTCATGGGCGTGCCAACCCTTTACGTTCGCATGCTCGAAGACCCGAGGCTGACCCGCGAACAGGCCGCGCGGATGCGCCTTTTCATCTCCGGTTCGGCCCCCCTGCTGATCGAGACTTTCCGCGACTGGCAGCAGCGCACCGGTCACACCATCCTGGAGCGCTATGGCATGAGCGAGACGGTCATGCTCACCTCCAATCCCTGCCTGCCCGACCCCCGTCACGGCGGCGCTGCCGAGCGGCGCGGTGGCACCGTGGGCTTTCCGCTGCCCGGTGTGGAGCTGCGTGTGGTCGACGACCAGGGGCAGGCCGTGCCGACGGGGGAGATCGGTGGCATACAGGTGCGGGGACCGAACGTGTTCCAGGGGTACTGGCAAATGCCCGGGAAGACGGCGCAGGAGTTCACCGCCGACGGGTTCTTCCGCACCGGCGATGTCGGGCGCGTCGATGCACAGGGCTATGTGACCATCGTCGGACGCAGCAAGGACCTGATCATCAGCGGCGGCTACAACGTCTATCCGGCCGAAGTCGAAGGGTTCATCAATGACCTGCCGGGCGTGGCCGAGAGCGCGGTCGTGGGCGTGCCGCATCCGGACTTCGGCGAGGTCGGGGTGGCGGTGGTGATCGCGCGGCCCGGTGCCCGGCTCGAACCTGGTCGCGTCATTGGCGAACTCAGGGCCCGTCTGGCCAACTTCAAGATCCCCAAGCGCTGTTTCGTGGTGAGCGAACTGCCCCGCAACACCATGGGCAAGGTCCAGAAGAACCTGCTGCGCGAGCAGTACAAAGGGCTTTTTGCCTAGCCCTGGTAGGCAATGACCGCGCGCAGCAACTGGCGGCAGGTGATCTGACCGATCAGCTTGCGGTCTTCCACCACCGGTCGCCGGCGCTGGCCTTTCCTGAGCATGTCGCCGGCCACATCGACCACGTGGTCATGCGGCCCGCAGGTCTGCACCTCCGTGGTCATGTGGTCCCGCACCTTCGCCATGGCACTGCTGTCGTGGTAGGTGGCAGCCACAATGGCCTTGAGGCAATCCATCTCGGACAGCACACCCACCAGATTGTCCTCCTGGTCCACCACGCACAGGCCCGACACGCGGTGTTGAACGATCAGGCGGATGGCCTGCGACAAGTCGTCGTCCGGCCCCACCCTCACCGGGTCCGGGAGCATGTAGTCTCTCAGCGTCATGGAACTCAGCATGTGGCGCTCCTCTTTTCCCGGGTGGATGGTCCCCGGGATGGTCACCCGGGAACCCATGGCGCTGGCCAGATGGCAGGTGCTTACCGCAACACCAGGACCGGGGTGTGGGAATGGGTCAGCACCTGCTGTGTCTCGCTGCCCAGCAGCAGGCGCTTGAGACCCTTGCGGCCGTGCGAGGCCATCACGATCAGGTCGCACTTGTTGCGCTTGGCGGCGGCGATGATGGCCTCGGCAATCAGGTCCGACTTCACCGTGACCGGCTTGACCTTGACCTCTCGCGCCTGCCCGGCCGATTTGACCGCGTTGACCGCCTCCATGGCTTCCTCCTGCCACTGCTTCTCGATGCGGGCCACCTCGGCCGCAGCGAGCGCCACGCCGCCTTCGAAGTAGGTCTGCGGGTAGCGTGGCACCACCTTCAGGGCCACCACCTCGGCTCCGGTGAGGTCGGCCAGGTTGATGGCGTGGTCCACCGCCATTTTCGAGAGCTTGGAGCCGTCGGTTGCCACCAGGATTCGCTTGTACATGTATCACTCCTTCATTCGGACTTGTTCCGGACAACACCATATCATCGTGGCGCACAGGCCACGACACCCACCCGTTCAGCCTACCGGGTGAGCATCGAATGCCGATTGACATATGTCAAGCGCATGCAGGCAGGCCTCGATTAACCTCGCCGCATGAACGAGGCCGCCACCGCGCCCCTGGCGGGGGCATCCCCTTCTACGGCAAGTTTTCCTGCCGATTCCGCGGACGATTGGCTGCCTCCGTCGGCCTTGGGCGCACACCGGGGTCCGCTGACCGTCACCGACAGCTTTGCGGTGCTGGACGACCCGGTCGAGCAGCGCCAGTTCACCGAGTTTGAGGAGCAGGGCAGCGGGGCCTGTGCGCGCTCGGTCCTGATGGTGCAGGGCATGTACTGTGCAGCCTGCGCCGACACCGTCGAGTCCGTCCTGGAAGGGGTGCCCGGCGTACAGTCAGCCCAGGTGCATGCCGCCACGCGGCGCCTGACCATCCAGTGGGACCCGGCAGTGGCGCGCATGTCCGAACTGGCGCAGCGGGTGGGGCGCACGGGATACCGCCTGCTGCCCATGCAGGAAGCGCTCTCCATCAGCCAGCGGCTGGCCGAGACCCGTCAGGCGCTCTGGCGGCTTTTCGTGGCCGGCTTCTGCATGATGCAGGTCATGATGTATGCATGGCCGGCGTATGTCACCGAGCCCGGCGAGATTCCGGCCGATATCGACCAGATGCTCAGATGGGCCAGCTGGGTGATCAGCCTGCCGGTGGTTTTTTTCTCCAGCGGCCCCTTCTTCAGCAACGCCTGGCGTGACCTCAAGCTGGGTCGCATCGGCATGGACACGCCGGTGTCCGTCGGCATCCTGGTCACCTTTCTGGTCAGCTCGGCCGCCACGTTCGACCCGACCGGCCCCTGGGGTGAAGAGGTCTGGTTCGACTCGCTGACCATGTTCGTCTTCTTCCTGCTCGGTGGCCGCTACCTGGAGTTCAAGGCGCGCGACCGGACCGCCGGGGCACTGGACAGCCTGATGAACCGCCTGCCCGAGGTCTGCGACCGCCTCAAGGACGACGGCAGTTTCGAGCCGGTTTCTGTGCGCCGCCTGGTGGTGGGTGACACCGTCCGGGTGCAGGCGGGCCAGGCCTTCCCGGGCGACGGTGTGGTGCTGGGCGAGTCGGCGACAGTCGACGAGGCGCTGCTGACCGGCGAATCCCATCCGGTGCTGCGCCAGCGCGGAGAGGCGGTGGTGGCGGGCAGCTTCAACCTCGCCGGGCCGGTCCAGGTGAAGCTGCAGCGGCTGGGCAAGGACACCCGTTTTGCCCAGATCGTCTCCCTGATGGAGCAGGCATCCACCGAGAAGCCCCGGCTGGCCATCCTGGCCGACAGGGTCGCATCGCCATTCCTGGTGCTGGTCATGCTCTCCGCTGCCTTTGCCTTCTGGTACTGGTGGCAGATCGACCACAGCAAGGCTTTTGCGGTGGCGGTCGCCGTGCTGATCGTGACCTGCCCCTGTGCCCTGGCCCTGGCGACGCCGGCGGGCATGCTGGCGTCGGCCGGCTCGCTGGCACGCCGCGGCATCCTGGTGCGGCGCCTGCAGGCCTTCGAGACCCTCGCGGGCATCGAGGCCGTCATCTTCGACAAGACCGGCACCCTCACCCATGACCGCCTGGAGTTGCGCAGCGTCCACACCCGCGAGGGCTGCATGCGGGAGCAGGCGCTGGCCCTGGCGCGCAGCCTGGCCGAGGGCTCTCTGCACCCCGTCTCAAGGGCGCTGGTGCGGGCCAGCGAGGCGCTGCAGGCGCCATCCGGTGTGCCTGGCCTGGTGTCCGACAGCCTGCGGGAGCAGGCCGGGCAGGGCATGCAGGCCCGGCTGGAGGATGGCCGGACCCTTCGGCTGGGCTCGGCGGCATTCTGCGGCCTGTCCACGCCCGATGCCGCCGCACAGGACGGAGCGCCTCGCGTCTGGCTGGCCGACGACAGCGGCTGGATCGCCACCTTCGAGCTGCAGGAGGGTCTGCGGCAGGATGCGCTCGAGACTGTCCAGGCCCTTCAGGCCATGGGCCTGCAGACCTGGCTGCTCTCGGGCGACCGCGAGGCTGCCGCGCAGGCCGTCGGGCAGCAGCTGGGCATGGACGCGGTGATTGCCGGTGCCAGCCCGGAGCACAAGCTGGCCGAGGTGATGCGCCTGCAGGGACAGGGCAAGCGGATCGCCATGGTGGGTGACGGCCTCAACGACGGCCCGGTGCTGGCGCGGGCAGACACCTCGTTCGCCCTCGGTCATGCGGCGGCGCTGGCCCAGGCCCAGTCGGACTACGTCATCCAGGGCGGGCGTCTGATGGACGTTGTCAGCACCCTCCGTCAGGCACGTCGGACCATGCGCGTCGTGCGCCAGAACCTGGCCTGGGCGGCCGCCTACAACGCGGTCAGCGTGCCCATGGCGCTGGTCGGCTGGATGCCGCCCTGGGCCGCCGGCCTGGGCATGGCGCTGAGCTCCCTGTTGGTCATCGGCAACGCGCTGAGGCTGTCCTCAGCCGGTGAGTCACGTGCAGGCCAGGACGACGGTGCGGTGCAGGCCCCTGTCTGAAGCTTCTTGAACATCCGGAGTCATCGCATGGAAATCGTCTATCTCCTCATTCCCTTGTCCGTCCTGCTGGTTTTTGCCGTCATCGGCCTTTTCTGGTGGGCGCTGCAGGCGGGGCAGTTCGACAACATCGAACGCGAGGGCGAGCGCATTCTCAAGGGCGATTGACTTAAGTCAAGGCGGCCACGGTCGCCCGATCGGACACTCGCGCAGTGACATTCACGAGGAGTTTTTTTATGTCCGCAACAACAAGGACCGGCCAACCGGCGGTCTACAACGACAGCGTGGTCCGCTGGTTTGCCATCGCCTCGGTGATCTACGGGGTGGTGGGCATGCTGGTGGGTGTGATCATCGCGGCCCAGCTGACCTGGCCCGAGCTGAACATGGGTATCGAGTGGCTCACCTATGGGCGGCTGCGGCCCTTGCACACCAACGCCGTGATCTTCGCTTTCGGCGGCAGTGTCCTGTTCGCCACGAGCTACTACGTTGTCCAGCGGACCTGTCACACTCCTCTCTTCTCCAACGCGCTGGCCTGGTTCACCTTCATCGGCTGGAACCTGGTGATCGTGCTGGCCGTCATCACCCTGCCGCTGGGCATCACCAGCGGCAAGGAATATGCCGAGCTTGAGTGGCCGATCGACCTGCTGATTGCCGTCACCTGGGTGGCCTATGCCGTGGTCTTCTTCGGTACGGTGGGCATCCGCAAGGTCAGGCACATCTATGTGGCCAACTGGTTCTTCGGTGCCTTCATCATCGCCGTGGCCCTGCTGCACATCGTCAACAGCGCGGCGCTGCCGGTGAGCTTCTGGAAGTCCTACTCGGCCTATGCCGGTGTGCAGGACGCCATGGTGCAGTGGTGGTACGGGCACAACGCGGTGGGCTTCTTCCTGACCGCCGCCTTCCTGGGCATGATGTATTACTTCATCCCCAAGCAGGCCGAGCGCCCGGTGTACTCGTATCGCCTGTCGATCGTGCACTTCTGGGCGCTGATCTTCACCTACATGTGGGCCGGCCCCCACCACCTTCACTACACCGCATTGCCCGACTGGGCGCAATCGGTCGGCATGGTGTTCTCCCTCATCCTGCTGGCGCCGAGCTGGGGCGGCATGATCAACGGCATCATGACGCTCTCGGGTGCCTGGCACAAGCTGCGTGACGACCCCATCCTGCGTTTCCTGATCGTGTCCCTGTCGTTCTACGGCATGTCCACCTTCGAAGGCCCGATGATGTCGATCAAGACCGTCAACGCCCTGTCGCACTACACCGACTGGACCGTGGGCCATGTGCACTCCGGTGCCCTGGGCTGGGTGGGCCTGGTGTCCATGGGTTCGCTTTACTACCTGATCCCGCGGCTGTTCGGCCAGAAGAAGATGTACTCGGTGCCCGCGATCGAGCTGCACTTCTGGATCGCGACCATCGGCATCGTGCTCTACATCGCCGCGATGTGGATTGCCGGGGTGATGCAGGGTCTGATGTGGCGCTCGGTCAACCCGGACGGCAGCCTGACCTACACCTTCGTCGAGTCGGTCAAGGCCACCTTCCCCTTCTATGTCATCCGTCTGATCGGCGGTGTGCTGTACCTGGCCGGCATGATCGTGATGCTCTGGAACGTCGTCATGACCGCCCTGCAGGGCCGCGCCGTCAATGCCCCTGTGGTCGCCGTCAACCCGGCTCATGCCTGAGGAGAAGAACAACATGGCCAGCAACGAGAAACTGACCGGGCACGCCCGGATCGAGACCAGCAACTTCCTGATGATCGTCCTCATCACCCTGGTGGTGGCGGTGGGCGGTCTGGTGGAGATCGTTCCCCTGTTCTTCCAGAAGTCGACCACCCAGCCCATCGAGGGGCTCAAGCCCTACAGCCCGCTGCAACTGGCTGGCCGGGATGTCTATGTGAAGGAAGGCTGCTACAACTGCCACTCGCAGATGATCCGCCCCTTCCACGCCGAGACCCTGCGCTACGGCCCCTACTCGGTGGCCGGCGAGTTCGTCTATGACCGTCCGTTCCAGTGGGGTTCCAAGCGCACCGGCCCGGATCTGCACCGTGTCGGCGGCCGCTACAGCGACGAGTGGCACCGCATCCACCTGATCAACCCGCGCGACCTGGTGCCCGAATCCAACATGCCTGCCTATCCGTGGCTGGAGAACAAGCAGGTCAATGCCGAAGGCCTGCCCAAGCGGATGGAGGTGCTGCGCACGCTGGGCGCGCCCTACACGGACGAGGAGATCGCCGCGTCGGTCGACGAGGTCAAGGGCAAGTCCGAGATGGATGCCCTGATCGCCTACCTGCAGGTGCTGGGCACCGCGCGCAAGTGAGCCGTCGGAGGACACATGGACATCAACGACCTGCGCGCCATCGTGACGACGGTCAGTCTGCTGACTTTCGTCGGCATCGTGGTCTGGGCCTGGTCCAAACGGAACAAGGCCGACTTTGACGAGGCAGCCCGTCTGCCCTTCAAGGACGACTAACCCGCGGCACGAAAAAAGAGAACCATCATGAGCGATTTCACGAGCGATTTCTGGCACCTGTTCGTCGCAGGACTCACCCTGCTCAGCATCGTTGCCTGCGCGGTGCTGCTGTGGATCAGCGGCACGACCAAGGCGGCCACGCATGCGGACAACACGACCGGCCACGTCTGGGACGAAGACCTCAAGGAGATGAACAACCCGCTGCCCAAGTGGTGGGTCTACCTGTTCATCATCACCGTGGTCTTTGGCCTCGTTTACGGTGCGCTGTACCCCATGTTCGGCAAGTACCAGGGTGCCCTGGGCTGGTCGTCCCATGGCCAGCACGCGGCCGAGGTGCAGAAGATGGAGGAGGCGATCGCCCCCATCTACGCGCGCTTCAACGACATGAAGCCCGAGCAGCTGGCCGGTGACGCCCAGGCCATGGCCATCGGCGAGCGCCTGTTCATGAATTACTGCGCACAATGCCACGGCTCGGACGCCCGCGGAGCCAAGGGCTTCCCCAACCTGGCCGACGAGGACTGGGCGTGGGGCGGCGAGCCCGAGGCCATCAAGACCACCATTGCCCAGGGACGCACGGGTGTGATGCCTCCCATGGCCGCCGCCGTCGGTTCGGCCGAGGATGTGCGCAACCTGGCCCACTACGTGCTGAGCCTGTCCGGCAGCCCGCACGACAGCGTGCGGGCCGTGCAAGGCAAGGACAAGTTCGGCGCCTGCGCGGCCTGCCACGGCATGGACGGCAAGGGCAACACGGTCATGGGCGCCCCCAACCTGACCGACAACGTCTGGCTGCATGGCTGGGGCGAGGAAGCCATTGTTCGCGCCGTCAACAACGGCATCACCAACCAGATGCCCGGTCAGTCGGCCCTGCTCAACGAAGCCCAGATCCATGTCCTGACCGGCTATGTCTGGGGTCTGTCCAACCGGCCGGCCAACTGAAACCGAACGGGTCAGCGCATCGAGGACGTGGCTTCCCTGACAGGGGAGCCACCGCCTTTTTCTGCCACCCAGTGAAGACACCGTGAATTCCAGTTCATCAGATACCCGCCCGGAGCCTTCGTCACCACAGGTCCGCGGAGTCGAGGCGGCCGCGGTCGCCCAGGGTGGCGACGAGGTGATGATTTCGCTGTATGCCTCGCGTCAGAAGATCTATCCGCGCTCGGTATCGGGCCTGTTCTCGAAATGGCGCTGGATCACCGTCTGGATCACGCAGCTGGTGTTCTACGGCCTGCCCTGGCTGGAGTGGAATGCCCGCCAGGCGGTGCTGTTCGACCTGGAGGCGCGCCGCTTCTACCTGTTCGGCCTCGTTCTCTACCCGCAGGACTTCATCTACCTGACCGGCCTGCTGGTCATCTCGGCACTTTCCCTGTTCCTCTTCACTGCCGTTGCCGGGCGGCTGTGGTGCGGCTACGCGTGTCCGCAGACGGTCTACACCGAAATCTTCCTCTGGATCGAGAAGCAGGTCGAAGGCGACCGCGCTGCCCGCATGCGGCTGGACAAGTCGGCGCTGTCGGCCACCAAGTTCGGCAAGAAGTGGCTCAAGCATGCCCTGTGGCTGCTGTTCGCCCTCTGGACCGGCTTCACTTTCGTCGGCTACTTCACGCCGATCCGCGAGCTCGGCGCCCTGACCCTGGCGGGCGCCCTGGGCCCCTGGCAGACCTTCTGGATCCTGTTCTACGGTTTCGCCACCTACGGCAACGCCGGCTTCATGCGCGAGCAGGTGTGCAAGTACATGTGTCCCTATGCGCGCTTCCAGAGCGCGATGTTCGACAAGGACACGATGATCGTCACCTATGACGAGAAGCGGGGTGAGCCGCGTGGCGCCCGGTCCAAGAAGGCCGACCCGGCAGCCCTGAACCTCGGACATTGTGTCGACTGCACCCTGTGCGTCCAGGTGTGTCCGACCGGCATCGACATCCGCAACGGCCTGCAGTACGAGTGCATCGGCTGTGGCGCATGCGCCGACGTCTGTGACGAGGTCATGGACAAGGTGGGCTACCCGCGCGGTCTGGTCAAGTACTCGACCCAGAACGGCATGACACACGGCTGGAGCCGCGCGCAGATGATCCGTCGCGCGCTGCGTCCGCGTGTTCTGGTCTACACCGGGATCCTGCTGGCGATCACGGCAGCGGTCTTCATCAGCCTGTTCATGCGCACGCCGCTCAAGGTCGATGTCATTCGCGACCGGGGCGCGCTGGCACGGATGGTAGAGCAGGGGCGCATCGAGAATGTGTTCCGTCTGCAGATCATGAATGCCACCGAGGATGTGCAGCGCTATGTGGTCGAGGTCTCGGGTCTGCCGGGCATCACCCTGGCCTCCGAGGGCGAGATCGAGGTGCTGGCCACCGAGGTGCGGGCCGCAGCGGTTCGCGTGCAGATTCCCCCTGGGGCCGCCGAGCCTGGTTCGCACCCGATCGTGTTCGAGATCCGCTCCACGGGCGAGCCGGCCCATCGGGTGTCCGAGAAGGCCGTGTTCCTCGTGCCGCGTTGAGCAGCCCCGCCAGAAGCATGTCAGTACAAGGAGATTCCATGAACACCGCCACGCTGAAGTCCCCGTTGCAAGAAGCGCCCGTGTCCTGGTGGCGTGTGCCCCACATGTGGCTGGTGCTCGGCCTCTTGCTGTCGGCCATCATCGGCAGCATCAC
>SBFS01000103.1 GCA_006227825.1 Burkholderiales bacterium
AAGATCGTCGTCATCCCGGTGCCCGCCGACGTGATCGCCAAGATCGGCAACGCGGCCTACCAGCCCGCGGTCATTCCGGCCAACACCTACACCGGACAGACCGAAGACGTGCCCACGGCCGCCATCCCCAACTTCCTGGTGACCCACAGTGGCGTCTCGGACGATGTGGCCTATCGCATGGCAAAGGCCATGTTCGACAACCTCGACACCCTGTACGCTGCCCACAACGCGGCCAAGTCGATCAAGCGCGAGAACGCCATCAAGGGCATGCCTGTCCCCCTGCACCCGGGTGCCGAGCGCTACTACCGGGAAGTCGGGCTGATCAAGTGACGCTTCGCCGGCCCCCCTGCCAGGGGTGGCCGGCGCGATCGGCAACAGGCCGATCCCAGCGGGGCCCCGGCGCATGCGCGGGGCCTTTCTGTTGCCGCGCCCGGGCGCGGAACGGACCCCTGCAGGCCCACAGTCTTTCACCGAGGTTCCGATGAACGAGCACAAGGCAGACAGCACCGGCAGCGATCCGGGGCATGGCGGCATCACCCCCCGGCAGGCCATTTTCTGGATTGCCATCGCCTTCTCGGCCTACCAGATCTGGATGGCCGCCTTCCATCCCCTGTCCAGCCAGGTCATCCGGGCGCTGCACGTCGGTTTCGTGCTGCTCATGGTCTTCGTGCTGTTCCCTCCCATGGACGGACGCAACGGGTTCTGGAAGGCCCTGGGCTGGCTGATGGGACTGGCCGGGTTCGCCACCGGCCTGTACCAGTGGGTGTTCGAGACCGATCTGACGGTGCGCGCCGGCGAACTGACCCGGGAGGACTGGGTGATCGGCGTGATCCTGCTGGCACTGGTGTTCGAGGCCGCACGCCGCGTCATGGGCTGGGGGCTGCCGGTCATCTGCGCCCTGTTCCTGGCCTATGCCGTCTTCGGCCAGCACCTGCCGGGCAACCTGGCGCACCGGGGCTACGGGCTGGACCAGATCATTGCCCAGCTGAGCTTCGGCACCGAGGGCATCTACGGCACGCCGACCTACGTCTCGTCGACCTTCATCTTCCTGTTCATCCTGTTCGGCGCCTTCCTGGAACAGGCCGGCATGATCCGCCTTTTCAACGACTTCGCGATGGGCACGGTGGGCCACACCCGGGGCGGACCCGCCAAGGTCTCCGTCATCTCCTCGGGCCTGATGGGCACCATCAACGGCTCGGGCGTGGCCAATGTGGTGACGACCGGCCAGTTCACCATCCCGCTCATGAAGCGCTTCGGCTACAGCCCGGCCTTTGCCGGCGGCGTCGAGTCGACGTCCAGCATGGGGGGCCAGATCATGCCGCCGGTGATGGGCGCGGTCGCCTTCATCATGGCCGAGACGATCAACGTGCCCTACCTGGCCATCGTCAAGGCGGCCGTCATTCCTGCCATCCTGTATTTCGCCACCGCCTTCTGGATGGTGCACCTGGAGGCCGGTCGCCGCGGCCTGACCGGCCTGCCCAAGGAGGAATGCCCCAACCCATGGACGGCGGTGCGCGAGCGCTGGTACCTGCTGCTGCCACTGGCCGGCCTGGTGGCCCTGCTGTTCTCGGGCTACACACCGCTGTTCTCGGGCACGGTCGGCCTGGGACTGACGGTCATCCTCATCTTCGGTGCCGCGGTCATGACCGGCGTGCGGGGCCTGGCGCTGCGCGGCCTTTTCTGGGTGCTGCTGGGTTTTGCCTGTGCGGGCTTCCTGCAGTTCGGCGTGGCCACCTTCTTCGTGGTCACGCTGGTGCTGATCGCGCTGACCTACATCCGCCGGGTCGGCGGCGACACGCGCCGGCTGGCGGTTCGCGCGCTGGTCGAAGGCGCGCGCCACGCCTTGCCGGTGGCCATTGCCTGCGCCCTGGTGGGCGTCATCATCGGCACCATCAACCTCACCGGCGTGGCGGCCGAGATGGGTGGCCACATCATCGCCATCGGGCGCGAGAGCCTGTTCCTGGCCCTGGTGCTGACCATGCTGACCTGCCTGGTGCTGGGCATGGGCATTCCCACCATTCCCAACTACATCATCACCAGCTCGCTGGCCGCACCGGTGCTGCTGGAGCTGGGCGTGCCGCTGATCGTCTCGCACATGTTCGTGTTCTATTTCGGCATCATGGCCGACCTGACGCCGCCGGTGGCCCTGGCCTGCTTCGCCGCGGCCCCCATTGCGCGCGAGAAAGGCCTGAAGATCAGCATCCAGGCGCTGCGTGTGGCCATCGCCGGCTTCATCGTGCCCTACATGGCGGTGTACAGCCCTGCCCTCATGCTGCAGGGCGGCGACTGGACCGACGTCGTCTATGTGGTGTTCAAGGCCCTGCTGGCGATCGGCATGTGGGGCGCCGGCGCCATCGGGTTCCTGTTCGCGCCGCTGAACTGGGCCGAGCGCATCTTCGCCATCGTGGCAGCGAGTTTCCTGGTGGTCGCCCTGCCCCTCACCGACGAAATCGGCCTGGGAGCGATCGCGCTCTTCGTGCTCTGGCACCTCTGGCGCAGCCGGCGCCAGCGCGCCGCCCTGGGCGCCCGCTGATTTCCCGGACATGGGCGGCGCCCCCCTGCTGCTCCTGGGCATCTGCCTGAGCCTGCAGGCTGCACCCCGGCAGGAAGCCGTGTTCGTTCCCGGCGAGCGTTTCACCCTGGCCTGGACCCATTCCATCGAGCGCCAGCGCTGGGAAGAGGACTACGCCATCACGCCCAGCCCGCAGCCCGGCACCGCCATCCTGCACGCCGTGGCGGCCCGGGTTCGAGGCTCGGCCGCCGGCATGGAGCCGCCACCCGATGCGCGGCTCATCGACGGCTGGTACCACTACACGCCGGCCGAACGCCGGCCTGTGGTGCTGCGCCTGAGCCGCTCGGCCTTTGTCCCCGACTACGAGCGCTGCGACCAGGCCCAGGGCTGTCGGCCGCTGTCGCACTGGCTGCCCAGTGACGGCGGTGTCACCGAGCTGACCGCCTGCGTGCGACCGGCCCCGTCCCCCACCCGCTGACGCGCCTGCGGCTTGCTATGCTCCGGCGGTGAACTTCGCCGAACTCCTCTTTCCGGACTTCTCGCTCATCCTGTTCGGCTACCTGCTGTGCCGCTTCACCGCGCTCGACCGTGGCGTCTGGAGCCAGGTCGAGCGCGTGGTCTACTACGTGCTGTTCCCGGTCCTGCTGTTCCAGGCCATCGTGCGCAGCCCGCTGGACCTGGCCGCCGCATCCAGCCTGGTCGGAGCCGCACTCAGCCTGGGCGTGGCGGCCATATTGCTCAACTACAGCATCCCCCACTGGCCCTGGCTGGGTCGCCATGTGGACCGGCGGCTGCACGCGGCCAGTGCGCAGGTGGGCTTCCGGTTCAACTCCTTCATCGCGCTGGCGCTGGCCGAGCGCCTGGCCGGCCCGCCCGGCCTGCTGATGATCGCGGTCATCATCGGTGTCTGCGTGCCGCTGTTCAACGTGGGGGCCGTCTGGCCCATGGCCCGCCACGGTGGCCAGGGTTTCTTGCGCGAGCTGGTGCGCAACCCGCTGATCATCGCCACCGCCAGTGGACTGGCGGCCAACCTCGCGGGCCTGACCGTCCCCGCGTGGCTGGAACCGAGTGTCAGCCGTATCGGCCAGGCATCGCTGGCCCTGGGCCTGATGGCCGCCGGCGCCGGAATGCAGTTCGGCAGCCTGATGCAGGCCAAAGGCCTGGGCGCCGCCGTGCTGGGCATCAAGCACCTGGGCATGCCCCTGATGGCCCTGGGTTTTGCCCATCTGTTCGGACTGGACCCGACCCAGACCACGGTCCTGCTCATGTTCTCGGCCGTCCCCACCGCGTCGAGTTGCTATGTGCTTGCCGCACGCATGGGCTACAACGGCCCCTATGTGGCCGGGCTGGTGACACTGTCAACGGTGCTGGGTGTCCTGAGCCTGCCGTTCGCACTGGGGGTGTTGTCATGAAGGTCATGCTGCTGGGGGCCACGGGCCTCACCGGACGCGAAGTGCTCAGGGGTCTGCTGGACGCCCCCGAGATCAACAAGGTGGTGGCTCCGGTCCGTTCACCCTTGCCGGTCAAACATCCCAAGCTGCTGGCGCCGGTGGTGGACTTCGAGCATCTGTCACGGCAGCCACAGCTTTTCCAGGTCGACACCGTCATCTGCTGCCTGGGCACCACGATCAGCAAAGCGGGCTCCCGCGAAGCGTTCCGCCGGGTCGACCATGACTACCCCCTGCAGGCAGCCCGCCTGGCCCGCTCGGCCGGTGCCCGGCATTTCCTGCTGATGTCGGCGATGGGCGCCGCACCGGCGTCACCCGTGTTCTACAGCCGGGTCAAGGGAGAGCTGGAGGAAGCGCTCAAGGCACTGCAGTTTGATGGCCTGTTCATCTTTCAGCCCAGCCTGCTGCTGGGCCAGCGGGAGGAACGGCGGCCCGCCGAGGCGCTGGCGGGCCGTCTGATGCCCCTGCTCAACAGGGCTCTGGCTGGCAGGCTGCGCCGCTACCGTGGCATCGAGGCAGCCACCGTCGCCCGGGCCATGGTCCGGCAAGCCCGCCGCCTGGCCGATGACCCGGCCCGGGCACCGGGCGTACAGGTGCTTCGCCACGACGAGATGCAGGCGCTGGCAGAAACGCACCGCTAGATGGCGCCAGCCCGACCGGCCGGTCGCTCACCGCCCGGTCCGCCCCGGCTTCAGAGCGCCCTGGCCAGCCTCTGCACGCCTTCCCGGATGCGATCCACCCCCACGGTCGCGAAGCTCAGGCGCAGGGTCGCCCGGTCGGGATTGTTCGCATAGAAGGGGGCCCCGGGCACGAAGGCCACACCCTGGTCGATGGCGCGCCTGGCCAGCTCGCCGCCATCGGCGATGCGGCCAGCGGCACCACTGAGGCGCGCCCAGACGAACAGGCCACCCTGCGGCTGCACAAAGCTGATCGCATCGCCCAGGTCGCCGCGGAGTGCATCACCCATGGCAGCGGCCCGCTCGGCATAGACAGCGCGCACCTTGGCCAGGGTGCCGGGCATGCGACCGGCCTTGAGGTATTGCGCTGCAGTGGCCTGGGCGAAGGTGCTGGTGTGCGCATCGCTGAACTGCTTGCACATGGTGGCCTTGGCCAGCAGCTCCGCTGGCGCCACCATCCAGCCCACGCGCAGACCGGGCGAGAGCACCTTGCTCAGGCTGCCGCAATGCACCAGGCGGTCGCGGCTGCCGGGCACCTGGGCCGACAGGGCCAGCAGGCTGGGCGGTGGTGCCTCACCGAAATACAGGTCGCCATAAGGGTCGTCCTCGACGATGAGCACATTGTGCTGCACGGCCAGCTCCAGCACCCGCCGGCGCCGCTCCAGGCTGAGCATGGCCCCGCTGGGGTTGCCGAAGGTCGGGATCAGGTAGACGAACTTGGGCCTGTGTTCAACGATCAGCCGCTCCAGCTCGTCTGTCTGCACCCCGTCACCGTCCACCGGCGCGGTGACCAGGTCCGCACCGTAAAGACGGAAGCACTGGATGGTGGCCAGGAAGGTGGGGCCTTCGACAATGACCTTGTCCCCGGGGGACACCAGGGTCTTGCCCAAAAGGTCCAGGGCCTGCTGGCTGCCCGTGGTGACGATGAGGTCCTCGGCAGCCAGTCCCGTGTTGCCCTTCGTGCCCATGAAGGCGGCGATCTGCTCGCGCAGGGGCTGGTAACCCTCGGTGGCACCGTACTGCAGGGCCCCGCCGGCCTCCTCGGTCAGCGCGGCATTGACCGCTTCCCGGATACCGTCGACATCGAACAGGGCGCTGTCGGGGAAACCACCGGCAAAGCTGATGATGCCGGGCTTGCCCAGCAGCTTGAACAGCTCGCGGATGGCGGAGGTTTCGACGTTGTTGAGGCGGTCGGCAAAGGGCGTGGAGAAAGGCATGGTGGCGTCCGTGTTCGGTTCAGGAATATCGGCAATGCGGCATTGTCGCCAATTCGGGCGCCGGATTCGTGCGTGCCGGTAGACTGGCGCCCTGCCCCACCGAGACGACCCCAAGGCCATGCCAGACGCCAAGCCCATGACCCCGGCCCAGATCGAGGCCTTCTTTTCCACCCTGCAGGCAGCCAACCCGCAGCCGGTGACCGAACTGGAATACACGAGTGTGTTCGAGCTGCTGGTGGCGGTGCTGCTGTCGGCCCAGGCCACCGATGTGGGGGTGAACAAGGCCACGCGCCGATTGTTTCCTGTGGCCAACACGCCGCAGAAAATCCTGGCGCTGGGACTGGACGGGCTGGAGTCCCACATCAAGACCATCGGCCTCTACCGCAGCAAGGCCAGGCACCTGATGGAGACCTGCCGAATGCTGGTGGAGCGCCACGGTGGCGAGGTACCCCGTTCACGCGAGGCGCTGGAGGCGCTGCCGGGGGTGGGACGAAAAACCGCCAATGTGGTGCTGAACGTGGCCTTCGGTCAGCCGACCATGGCGGTGGACACGCACATCTTCCGGGTCAGCAACCGCACCGGCCTGGCACCGGGCAAGACGCCGCTGGCGGTGGAACAGGCCCTGCTGGAGCGGATACCCGAGCGCTACCTGGTGGATGCCCATCACTGGCTGATCCTGCACGGTCGCTATGTGTGCCAGGCGCGCAAACCCCAGTGTGGCCATTGCGCTGTGGCGGCGCCATGCAATTTCCGCCACAAGACCGGCTGATATCCACCCGCGACCCGTCGCAAACGGGTCGCTTGCCCGGAAGTGGGAGGGCTCCCGGTTCAGCCCGGCTTGCCGCCCTTGAGCACCGCCACCACTTTCTGCTCACCCTGCTTGCGTTCGCAGGTGTTCGGGTCGCGGCCACAGACGCCGCATTGCTTCTCCCCCATCAGCGCGGCTGCCCCGCCGCAGGAACCTTGCAGCGGCTTGCCACGCAGGATCAGGCCCAGGGCCAGGGCGCCGAAGAAGGCCAGAAACAGCACCAGGGCGAGCAGGATTTCCATCGTTGTCTTTCCGGCAGCCGCTCAGGGCTGCACCATGTCCAGATAGGGGGGCATGCGGCTGCTTTGTCGCGTGCGTCGCGCTCCATTGTCCTCGTAGACCCAGAACACCGCCAGCTGGTTCTCTTCGGCCAGGGCCGCGCCCCGCTCTTCGCCGAGCACCATGAAGGCGGTGGCCCAGGCATCGGCCAGGGCCACACTGGGGGCGATCACGCTCACCGAAGCCGGGGGATGGGCCACCGGATAGCCGCTGACCGGGTCGATGACGTGGGAGAAGCGCTTCCCTTCCAGTTCGAAGAAATTCCGGTAGTTGCCCGAGGTCGCCAGGGCGCCCTCGCCCAGTTTGACCCGCGCCAGGATGCGGCCGCTGACGCCAGGGTCAGGCGCCTCGATACCGATACGCCACGGACCGCCGGCAGGTCCCTGGCCCAGGGTGGCCACCTCACCGCCGATTTCAACCATGAAGTGCTCAACCCCATGCGAGCGGATGACCCCGGCGATCAGGTCGACACCGTACCCCTTGGCAATGGCGGAAAAATCCAGGCGCAGCGGCGCGCTCTTGCGCAGTTGGCCGGGCGCCGGCTGCTCGATGGCATCCAGGCGCCCACGTACGGCCTCGATGGCAGCAGGCTCCGGCAGGCGGGTCAAGGGTTCCCGGGGTTTGGGCCAGCCAAAGCCCCAGAGGTTGACCAGCGCACCCACCGTGGGGTCAAAAGCACCCCCACTGGCCTGGTGCACCTGCCGCGACAGAGACAGCATGCGCTCGAAGTCGGCGTCCGCAGGCACCGCCTGTCCCACCGGTGCCTCGTTGAAGGCGGTGATTAGAGAGTCCGGACGGTAGGTGGAGAGGCTGGCGTTGAGGGCCTCCAGTCGGGCGTCGATGGCCCGCTGCAGGGCGGCGGTGTCGAAGGACCCTGTGGGTGGCCGCAAGCGGATGTGGTAGCGCGTGCCCATGGTCGCGCCTTCGAACTGCTGGTAGGGCTGCTCACGGGCACAGCCAACCAGGCCGATCGTGGCGGCCAGCGGCAGCAGGGCCAGCAGGCTGACCGCCTGGCGACGGTGCATGGACAGGTGCTTTCCCGGCGCCTCAACCGCCGAAGTCGTCGAGCATGATGTGCTCGTCCTCGACACCCAGGTCCTTGAGCATCTTGATGACCGAGGCGTTCATCATCGGCGGACCGCACATGTAGAACTCGCAGTCTTCCGGCGCCGGGTGGTTCTTGAGGTAGTTCTCGTAGACCACGTTGTGGATGAAACCCGTGGGGCCGGTCCAGTTGTCCTCGGGCAGAGGGTCGGACAGGGCCAGGTGCCAGCTGAAGTTCTCGTGCTTGCGGGCCAGTTCGTCGAACTCCTCGACATAGAAGGTCTCGCGCAGGCTGCGGGCGCCGTACCAGAAGCTGATCTTGCGCTTGCTGTCGAGGCGCTTGAGCTGGTCGAAGATGTGCGAGCGCATGGGTGCCATGCCCGCACCGCCACCGATGAAGACCATCTCGTTGTCGGTCTCCTTGGCAAAGAATTCGCCGTAGGGGCCCGACACCCTGACCTTGTCGCCCGGCTTGAGCGCGAATACCCAGGAGGACATCTTGCCGGGGGGGATGCCCTTGCTGCCCGGTGGCGGCGAGGCCACGCGGATGTTGAACTTGATGAGGCCCTTCTCTTCCGGGTAGTTGGCCATGGAGTAGGCGCGAATGACCGTCTCGTCGACCTTGGAGACGTTGTCGAACACCTTGAAGCGCTCCCAGTCGCCGCGGTATTCCTGCGGAATGTCGAAGTCCTTGTAGTCGACCACGTGCGGCGGGCACTCGAGCTGCACATAGCCACCGGCGCGGAAGTCGACACTCTCGCCTTCGGGAATCTTGAGCACCAGCTCCTTGATGAAGGTGGCGACGTTGTCGTTGGACAGGACGGTGCAATCCCACTGCTTGACGCCGAAGAACTCGGGCTCGACCTCGATCTTCATGTCCTGCTTGACAGGCACCTGGCAGGCCAGGCGCGCGTGATCGCGGATCTCGCCACGGGTGAAGTGCTGCTCTTCAACCGGCAGGATGGCGCCGCCGCCCTCGATCACATGGCAGCGGCACTGCGCGCAGGTGCCCCCTCCGCCGCAGGCCGAGGAGAGGAAGATGCCCTCGTTGGCCAGGGTCTGAAGCAGCTTGCCACCGGCCGGCACGGTCAGGGTGCGGGCAGGGTCGCCATTGATCTCGATCTTCACATCGCCGCTGCTCACAAGGTGCGAGCGGGCGTACAGGATCACGAACACCAGGGCCATGATCATGACGGTGAACATCACCACACCGCCTGCAATCGTGGTCACATCCATCTTTTCGATTCCTTGTCCTTGACGTGCGTTTCCACGGGTTTCAGATCGACATGCCGCCGAAGGACATGAAGCCCAGCGACATGAGTCCGACGGTGATGAAGGTGATGCCCAGGCCGCGCAGGCCTTCGGGCACGTCGCTGTACTTGAGCTTCTCGCGGATGCCCGCCAGCGCGGCGATGGCCAGCAGCCAGCCGATGCCGGCACCGAGGCCGTACACCACGCTCTCGCCGAACTGGTAGTCGCGCTCCACCATGAACAGCGCCGCACCGAGGATGGCGCAGTTGACCGCAATCAGGGGCAGGAACACGCCCAGGGCGTTGTACAGCGCAGGCACGTACTTGTCGAGGAACATCTCCAGGATCTGCACCACGGCCGCGATCACGCCGATATAGACCAGGAAGCCGAGAAAGCCCAGGTTCACATCGGGCAGGCCGGCCCAGGCGAGCGCGCCGTCCTTGAGCAGGTTCTGGTAGATCAGGTTGTTCAGCGGCGTGGTGATGCCCAGCACCACCACGACAGCCACACCCAGGCCGACGGCGGTCTCGACTTTCTTGGAAACGGCCAGGAAGGTGCACATGCCCAGGAAGAAGGCCAGGGCCATGTTCTCGATGAACACGGCACGGATCAGCAAGGCGACGTAGTGTTCCATCAGTGGGCCTCCAGGGACTTCGACTGCGGCGCCAGCGACAGCTCCTTCTTCTCGACCTGCTGGCGCTTCCAGCTGCGCAGGATCCAGATGAAGCCGCCGATGATGAAGAAGGCGCTGGGAGGCAGCAGGAACAGGCCGTTGGGCACGTACCAGCCGCCGCTGTCCACCGTGGGCAGCACGGTCAGGCCCAGCAGGGTTCCGCTGCCGAAGATCTCGCGGATGACGGCCACGAAGACCAGCACCGCGCTGTAGCCCAGGCCGTTGCCGATGCCGTCCAGGAAACTGGGCAGCGGCGGGTTGCTCATGGCGTAGGCCTCGGCGCGCCCCATCACGATGCAGTTGGTGATGATCAGGCCGACGAACACCGACAGCGACTTGGCGATGTCGTAGGCCACCGCCTGCAGGATCTGGTCGACCACGATCACCAGCGAGGCGATGATGGTCATCTGCACGATGATGCGGATGTTGGCCGGAATGTGGTGGCGGATGGTCGAGATGAACAGGTTGGAGAAAGCGGTCACCGAGGTCAGTGCGATGCACATGACCAGGGCCGTGTCCAGACTGGTCGTGACGGCCAGGGCCGAGCAGATGCCCAGGATCTGCAGGGCGATCGGGTTGTTGACGAAGATGGGTTCAAGCAGAACTTTCTTGCTGTCGGTCGACATGATGGGTCATCCTTTGCCAGCTTGGAGATGGGCGATGAACGGGCCGTAGCCCTGTTCACCGAGCCAGAAACGGACCATGTTGTCCACGCCCTTGGTGGTCAGCGTGGCACCGCTGAGCCCGTCGATTTCACCCGGTGCGCTGGCCTTGCTCTTGACCACGGTCACGGCCACGCTGCCGTCTTCGTTGAAGGCGGACTGGCCGGGCCACTGGGCACGCCAGTCCTCGTTCTCGACCTTGGCGCCCAGCCCCGGGGTTTCCTTGTGCTCGTAGAAGGAAAGCCCGCGCACCGTGCGCAGATCGCCTTCGAGGACCAGAAACCCGTACATGGCTCCCCACAGGCCGGCGCCGTTGATGGGCAGCACCAGCAGGTCGGTCTGGCCGCTGTCGTTCTGGCGCAGGTAGACGGTGACGAACCGGGCCTGCCGCTGGATGCCGGCCGGATCGTCGCCCCGCAGGGAGCGCGACAGCGCGGGGTTGCGCGAAGCGGCGCGGTCGTTGTAATTGCGCGGATCGATGCCGGCCTCGCGCAGCTCGTCGTCGGTGGCGAAACGGCCTTCGGGCAGGTTGACCAGGCGCAGCTCGAACTGGTCGAACAGGCGCTGGATGTCCGCCCGGCCCTGGCCCGGTTGCAGCAGGCCGGCCGCCGACAGCACGTTCTTGTTGCGGTCGAGCGCCTTGTTGGCGTCCTGCATGGGCTTGAGGCCCACGGCCGCCACCGAGACCATGACCGAGCAGACCAGGCACAGCACCAGTGCCACGGTCAGCGTCTTCTTGGTGGAGTCTTGTTTACTGCTCATAGCGGAGAAGCCTGCGCTTGACGTTGGCCTTGATGACGAAGTGGTCGATCAGGGGGGCGAACAGGTTGGCGAACAGGATGGCCAGCATCATGCCTTCGGGGAAGGCCGGGTTGACCACGCGGATGAGAACCACCATGAGGCCGATCAGGGCGCCGAACAGCCATTTGCCGGTGTTGGTCATGGCGGCGGAGACCGGGTCGGTGGCCATGAAGATCATGCCGAAGGCGAAGCCGCCCAGCACGAAGTGCCACCAGAACGGCAGGTTCATCATGGGGTTGGTGTCCGAGCCGATGGCGTTGAACAGCAGGCTGGTGGCCACCATGCCCAGGAACACGCCACTGACGATGCGCCAGGACGCGATGCCGGTCCACAGGAGCACCACCCCGCCCAGCAGGATGGCCAGGGTGGACACCTCGCCGATGCTGCCCTGCATGTTGCCGAGGAAGGCATCGAACCAGGTGAGCGATCCGCCCCACGGGTGGGACAGCGCCTGCACCCCGCCGGCAGCGGCCTGGCTCAGGGCGGTGGCGCCGGAGAAACCGTCCACCGCCGTCCAGACGCTGTCACCGGAAATTTCGGCCGGATAGGCAAAGAAGAGGAACGCACGCCCGGTGAGCGCGGGGTTCAGGAAGTTCTTGCCGGTGCCACCGAACACCTCCTTGCCGACCACCACACCGAAGCTGATGCCCAGGGCGACCTGCCACAGCGGGATGTCGGGGGGCAGGATGAGCGCGAACAGGATGGAGGTGACAAAGAAGCCTTCGTTGACCTCGTGGCCGCGCACGGTCGCAAACAGCACCTCCCAGAAGCCGCCGACGATGAAGGTGACCGCATAGATGGGCAGGAAGTAGGCCGCGCCGTGCCAGAAGCAGTCCCACCAGCTGGCCGGGTCGTAACCGGCTGCCAGGCCGATGAACCAGCCACGCCAGCCGGCCGCTTCGGCAATGCCCATCTGGGCCATGGCGGTGTTGGCCTGGAAGCCGACGTTGTACATGCCCCAGAACATGGCCGGGAAGGTGCACAGCCAGACGGTGATCATGACCCGCTTGAGGTCGATGCCGTCGCGCACATGGGCGCCGCTGTGGGTGACGCTCCTGGGCGAATAGAAGATGGTGTCGACCGCTTCGTAGAGGGCATAGAAGCGGTGGTATCTGCCCCCCTTGACGAAGTGGGGTTCCAGGCGGTCCAGGAGTGAGCGCAGGGCTTTCATGCTCAACCTTCTTTCTCGATGCGGGTGAGGTTGTCGCGCAGGATGTCGCCGTACTCGTACTTGCCCGGGCAGACATAGGTGCACAGCGCCAGGTCTTCCTCGTCGAGTTCGAGCGCACCGAGCTGTTCGGCCACCTCCAGGTCACCGACGATGAGGGAGCGCAGCAGCTGCGTCGGCAGGATGTCCAGGGGCATCACCTTCTCGTAGGCCCCGATGGGGACCATGGCGCGAGGCGAGCCGTTGGTGCTGGTGTTCATGGCAAAGCGCTTGCCGCCCATGAACTGCGACAGGTAGATGCGCATGGCCGAGAACCGGTCGATGCCGGGCGAGAGCCAGCCCATGAAGGCCCGCTCGTGCCCCTCGGGCAGAACCGACACATGGAGGTGGTAGCGGCCGAGGAAGGCGAGATGGCCCGCGGCGGTGCGGCCGGAGAGCACGGAACCGGACACGGTGCGGTGGACGCCGGGCTGGAGCTCGCCATGCGTCAGCTCGGACAGGTCGGCACCGACGCGGGTGCGCAGCAGCCTGGGCCGGCGCACCGAGGGGCCGGCCAGCGCCACCACCCGGCCCAGGTCGAGCCGGCCGGTGGTGAACAGCCGCCCGATGGCAATGGCGTCCTGGTAGTTCAGGCTCCAGACCTGGCGCCGGCGACCCGCCGGCATCAGGAAATGGATGTGGGTGCCGGTGAGACCGGCCGGGTGCGGCCCGTCGAAGGCCTGGGTGCGCACCTGCGGGGAACGGGCGGCCGGCAGGCGGGTGCCGGGTGCATGGCAGACGTGGACCACGGGCGCCAGGCGGGCCAGCACGTCGACGCCGGCAGCGAAGGCATCGGCCGCATCGTCGAGCACCGGCTGCGGGTCGAACCCGAGCGGATGGGTGTCCATCACGTTGACGAAGATGGCCGCCGGCTGGGCGTCGGGCGCCGGCACCTTGCTGAAGGGCCGGGTGCGCAGCGCCGTCCAGAGTCCGCTGTCGAGCAGTGTCCTGACCACATCCTCACGCGCCAGCGAAGGCAGGGCGGACGCGTCATGACGGGGGAAGCTGACGGCATCGTGTTCGGCACCCTCGGACGCGACATCGATCACCAGAGCCTCGAACATGCGCTGTTGGCCTCGGTGGATCGCCCGCACCGTTCCGCTGGCGGGTGCGGTGTAGAGCACGCCGGGCGTCCTCTTGTCTTCGAACAGCACCTGCCCCAGGCGAACCGCCTCGCCCTCCTGCACACGCATGGTCGGGCGCAGGCCGATGTAGTCGGGTCCGAGCAAGGCCACCGCACGGGGTGCGGGAGCTGCATCGATTTGCAGGGCCGGCGAGCCGGCCAGAGGCAGGTCCAGGCCTTTTTTGATCTTGATCATGATGTAGGTCAGGGCGGTGCAGCTCCAGGGAACACATCGGTTGACGAACCGGCATGGCGCCGCGTGGGGGCACGGCGCACGTGCGACCGGCGAGGCGGCCAGTCAGGCCGCGCAGGACCGAAGGAAGGCCCGGGCAGATCGCGTGGAGGCAGGTCAGCATGGCGACGGCAGCGCGCGATACTGAGTAGCAACGGCATTCTAGCCGCCCCGGATTGCCTCAACCTTACCCGGCGACGAACCGCCGGCGCTCAACGCAGCCAGGCCTCGGTGAGCGCATGCAGCGCGAGTCCGACCAGGGCCCCGACCAAGGTGCCGTTGATGCGGATGAACTGCAGGTCGCGTCCGATGTGCTGCTCCAGCACCAGGCTCATTTCCCCGGCGTCCCAGGCCTGCACCCGTTCGCTGACGAAGTCGACGATGGCGGGCCGGCTGCGGTCCAGGGTGGACAGCAGGGCAGCCCGTGCCTGCCGGTTCAGGCCCGTGCGAAGCCCTTCATCGTCGCGCAACTGGCGTCCCAGTGCCTCCAGCAGCGCCAGCACATGCACCTGCAGCCGGCTGTCATCGGTCCGGGCGTCCTGGCGCAGACGCTGCACGAAGTCGTGCCACCAGGCCTCGACCGGCTCCTGCCAGCGCGGCTGGGCAAGCCATGCATCGCGCCACGCGGCCACCTGTTCCTGCCAATGCCGGTCCTGCTGCAGGCGCACGCCGGTGCGCTCCACCCAGGCGTCGAACCGGTGCCGCCATTCGTGCTGCGGGTCGGCCGCCACCTCCTCGAGCGTCCGGGTCAGGGCCGCCACCAGCTTGCGGGTGGCCAGCCGCGCCGCCACCTGGTCCAGCCCCACGTACCGCAACTGCGCCAGTTCACGGGCCAGCACTTCGGTCAGGCGATCCTGCACGCTGTCACGGGCCGCCCAGCGGGCCAGCTCGTCCAGCAGGCTGTCCAGCCAGCGCTGGTGGTGGCGCTGTCCGGTCAACGCCTCGATGGCCTGGCCGCCCAGCGTCGCCAGGTCCACCTCGCGCAGCAGGCGCTGGGCCAGACCGGCCAGCCAGGTGCGCACCGGCTGGCGGTCCAGGGTGGCCAGGACATCCGGCGTCGCGGCGGTGATGGCCCGGGCCAGGCGGTCGGCATGCCCGGGCTCGTTCAGCCAGCCCGCCAGGTCGCCGGCCATGTCCCAGCGGGCCAGCGCCTCGTCCACCCGTTCCCGGGTGAGGAAATGGCGGTCGAGGAACTCGGCCAGCCGCCTGCCGAGCCGGTCCTTGTTGGCCGGAATGATGGCGGTGTGGGGAATGGGCAGACCCAGCGGGTGCCGGAACAGGGCCACCACCGCAAACCAGTCGGCCAGGGCACCGATCATGGCCGCTTCGGCGGCCGAGGCCAGGTAAGCCCAGCCGGGATGACGCGGCTCCATCAGCGTCGCAAACACGTAGGTGGCGGCCGCGCCCAGCAGCAAGGCGATGGCGATGGCCTTCATGCGGGCCAGCGACCACGTGGCCGGGGCCTGGGGTTCTGTGCTCATGCCTGCGTTGTAACCCAGGCGACCGGTCAGACGTCAAGGCAGAGGCCGCCGCCCGGCTCCGGCGCCTCCCGCGGCCAGTGCCCAACACCAGGAATCGGCAAGGTCCCTCCACGGGCCAGGTAGCAGACGGCCCTGATCACGCCGGCGTGGGTGACCCAGACCGCTTGCCGGGGAGCGGCCCGACGCTGCTCGGTGAGGGCCTGGGCCACCCGGTCGATGAGCATCTGCGTGCTTTCGGCACCGCCAAAGCGATGGTGGGCAAAGTCCAGCATCCAGTCGTCGAAGTCCCTGCGCGCAATGCGGTCCCACGGCGCAAGCTCCCACCGGCCAAAGTCCATTTCGTTCAGCCGGGCGTCGATGACCGGCACGGGCCATGCAGGCCTCAGGGACCGGATGGCCCGGGCCAGTTGCTGCGCCCGACCCAGACCGGAAACACGCCAGAGCGCCTCGCCGGGCAGTTGCGGTGCCCAGTGCCTTGCTGCGGCCAGCGTCAGCTCCGGGTCGGCCGGAACGTCGCTCGCGCCGTAACACAGCCCGCCGGGCAACTGCACCCGGGCGTGCCTCAGCAGCCAGAGCTTCATGACCCGCCCTGCCCGGCCGCCAGGACCAGCCCGAGATAGAAGCCCAGCTCGCTCAGCTGCTGCGTGGCGCCCAGGCCGTCGCCGGTGAACCCCTGCAGGCGCTTGCGCAGCAGGTGCCACATCCAGCCCAGCCCCAGCAGCGCGCCCGCAAGCGCAGAAAGCCAGTGAAAGCCCGGAGCGCCCCACCAGACCAGGCCGGTGGCAGGCAGCCACCAGAGCAGTGCCACGAGCAGGCCACCCGTACCGATGCGGTCGGCCAGTGGTTTGGCTTTCGATTGCGCCGTGTCCCCCACATGGGGCAGCGTGCGGATGACCAGCAGCGGGAGCAGGCGCGAGCTGACATGGGCGCCCAGCATGGCCAGCACGGCCAGAACGGCCGAGATCTGCGCCAGCAGGGCCAGCAGACCCACCTTGGACAACAGAGCCAGCACCAGGGCCAGCGCGCCGTAGCTGCCGATGCGCGAGTCCTTCATGATTTCCAGCGCACGCTCGCGGCCGACCGCGCCGCCCAGGGCATCGGCGGTGTCTGCCAGGCCGTCCTCGTGGAAGGCCCCGGTCAGCCAGACGCTGAAGGCCGTGCTCAGCACCGCCGCCACCCAGGGCGCTGCCGCCTGGTCCGGCAAGAGCCGGAGCAGCACCCAGAACACCGCGGCTGTGAGTGCGCCGACGATCCAGCCCACACCCGGGAAGTGCGCCGCACTGGCGCGCAGCATGGCGGGCGAGAAGCCCACCCAGTCGGCCAGCCGGCCCGTGACCGGAATGCGGGTGAAGAACTGCAGCGCGAGGAAGAAGTGGCGCACGAAGGCCATGTCCTCAGCCTGCCGCCGTCGGGGCGGCATCCCGCCGGGACACCCCTGCCGACTCGAAGCAGGCCATCTCGCGCAGGATGGCGCAGGCGCTCTGCAGGAGCGGCCAGGCCAGCGCCGCGCCGGAGCCTTCGCCCAGGCGCAGGCCCAGGTCAAGCAGTGGCTCGGCCCGCAGGTGTGCCAGCATCAGGGCGTGACCACGCTCGCCCGAGCGATGGGCAAAGACACAGCGCTGCAGCACGGCCGGCTGCAGGCTGCTCGCCACCAGCACGGCGGAGCTGGCTATGAAGCCGTCGACAACGATCACCCTCCGCTCGTGCGCGGCCTGAAGCACCCCGCCCACCATGTTCGCGATCTCGAAACCGCCGAAAGCCGACAGCGCAGCCAGCGGATCGGACGCACCGGCATGACGCCCGAGCACCTCGCGCAGGATGGCAATCTTTCGCTGCACGCCCTCGGCACCCAGGCCGGTGCCGGCGCCGGTACAGTCCTCGATGTCCAGTCCGGTCAGACGGCTCATGAGCATCGCGGCGGCCGAGGTGTTGCCGATGCCCATTTCACCAAGCAGCAACGCGTTACCCGGCAGGTTCCGCACCAGGTCCGCCCCGTTGGCCATCGCCAGCGCACACTGCGACGCGCTCATGGCCACCCCCAGGAGCGGGTCGGCCGTCCCGTGTGCCATCTTGTGGACGACCAGACCTGCGCGGGGCGCAAAGTCATGCCGCACCCCGCAGTCGACCACCGTGAGACCGATGCCATGCTGGCGAGCCAGCACGCTGACAGCCGCTCCGCCAGCCAGGAAGTTTTCGACCATCTGCCAGGTCACGTCGCACGGGTAGGCCGAGACACCCCGCGCCGCCAGGCCATGGTCGCCGGCAAAGACCACCAGCTGGGGGTCCGTGAGCGCCGGTTGCTCGCTTCCCAGAATGAGACCGATGCGCAAGGCCAGGCGCTCGATCTGGCCAAGCGAGCCGACCGGCTTGGTCTTGTTGTCCAGCAGGTGCTGCAGGCGCAGGGCCAGCAACGGCTGTGCGATGTCATCGATGGCTGGAATGGGAAAGGTCATTGTCCGGTTCGGTTTTGTCGGGCGTGGTCAGCGCGGCAGCGCCGCCCAGCGCTCGCCGACGTGGTGAAAGGCCAGGCGCCGGTCGAACACGTCGGCCACTGCCTCGCGGGCGGCGGGGTCGCCGCCCGGCCCGGCGTAGCGGACCTGTCCGGCCTGCAGCACCACCAGTTCGTCGGCCATCAGGGAGACCGAGATTTCGTGCAGCACGCTGACCACGGTGCGGCCCTGCCCCACCAGCTCGCGCACCAGCGCGATCCAGTCGGCCTGATGCGGCGGGTCCAGGTTGGCCAGGGGCTCGTCCATCAGCATGATCGCGGCCTCCACTGCCAGCAGGCGGGCCAGGAGCACCCGCTGGCGCTCACCGCCCGAGAGCGCGCCCAGGGGCCGCTCGCGCCAGTCCCAGGCGCGGGTCAGCCGCAGGGCACGCTCGACCGCCGCATGGTCTTTCGCACCCGGCGACGCCAGCCAGCCCATGTGGGGCAGGCGCCCGAGCATGACCACGTCGTAGACGGTCAGGTCGTCGGCTCCGATCTCGGCGGCCCCACCCTGGTCCAGCCAGGCCAGGGACCGCGCCCGCTCGCGGTGCCCCCACCCGGGCAACGGACGCCCCAGCAGGCACACCTCACCCTGCACCGGAATCAGCCCCGCCAGGGCACGCAGCAGGGTGGACTTGCCGGCCCCGTTGGGACCGACGATGCCGGTCCAGCGGCCCGCGGCCAGTGACAGGTTCACTCCGCGCAGGACCGCGCGCTGCTGGCGCCCATGTCCCAGGCTGGCCTCCAGTTGCCGGGTCGTCAGGGCGTGAGATGAGCCCATGGCGTTCATCCCTGGCGACGGTGCATCAGCCACAGGAGGTAGCCGCCGCCGAGCACCGCCGTCAGCACGCCAACCGGAATCTCCTGCGGGGCCAGCAGGCCGCGCGCCAGGATATCGGCCGCCAGCAGCAGCAACCCGCCCATCAGGCTGGCGAGCAACAGCAGCCGCGCATGCGTGGTCCTGACCACGGCGCGCACCAGGTGCGGCGCCGCCAGACCGACGAAGGCGATCAGCCCGGTCTGGGCCACGGCGGCGCCGGTGGCCAGCGCGATCACCGCCACCAGCGCCGCCCGAAGCGGCGCCAGAGGCAGCCCCAGGCTGTGCGCAGTCGCCTCGCCGAGGCTCAGTCCATCGAGCGCGCGCGACAGGCTCCAGGCCGCGGCGACGCACAACGCCCCCACCCCGGCCATGATGGACCAGGACTGCCAGCCCACAAAACCGGTGGACCCGAGCATGAAGCCCTGCATGGCCTGCAGCGTCTCGGGCACGGCGATGGTCATCATGGAAGTCAGTGCACCCAGCACCATGCCCACCACCACGCCGGCCAGCAGGAGACGGAAGGTGTGCTGCACGCCGCGGGCCAGCGTGAGCGTCAGCAGCACCGCCGCCAGGGCCCCGGCGAAGGCGGCGCCCGTCAGCCCCAGCCGGACCGCCCAGGCGGCAGCGAAGGGGGAGACGCCCAGCCCGGCCAGCATCAGCACCACGCCCAGAGAGGCGCCGGAGGCGCTGCCCAGCAGGAAAGGGTCCGCCAGCGGGTTGCGGAACAAGCCCTGGGCGACGGCACCAGCCAGGCCCAGCAGGGCTCCGGCCGCCCATGCGCCCAGGGTGCGCGGCGCCCGGATCTCCCAGACGATCTGGCTGGCCACCGGGTCGGCGGTCATCCGCCAGACCGGCTCCAGCCCGCTGCTGCCCACGCCCAGTCCCAGCGCCACCAGCAACAAGGCCCCCACGCACAGGAACAGGCCCAGCCACCAGCTGCGGCGCTGCACCTGCGGGGCGGATCGGTAGGCTTGCATGGACAGGGAGAACGGGGTGGTGTTCATTGTGCGACGCCCTCGCCGGCCGCGGGAGCCTTCTCTGCCAGGCAGTTCGCCAGAAGGCGGGCACCATCGGCCATGCGGGGGCCGGGCCGGACAATGATGTCGGAGTCCTCGGGCCCGAACACACACACGCGCTGCTCGCGCACCGCCCGGATGCGGTTCCAGCCGGGTCGTCCGGCCAGGCCCTCGAAATGCCGGTCACCCACCATGATCACATCCGGGTTGGCCTGCACCACGTACTCCGGGTTGAGTTTCGGAAACGGTCCGAGGTCGGCGGGAACGATGTTGCGGGCACCGAGCCGCGCCAGCGTTTCCCCGATGAAGGACGACTCGCCAGCCGCATAAGGCGCCCGGTTGACTTCGAAATACACCCGCGCACCGCGCGCATGGGGCGGCACCGACCGAGCCGCCGCAGCGACCGCGGCATCGATGTGCTGCCAGAGCCGCGCGGCCTCGCCAGCCGGCAGCCCCAGAACCTGCGCCACCTGCTGCGTCACCCGGCGCACATCGTCGTGCGTCCTCGGCTCCAGCGCCACCACCTTCAGGCCCAGGGATTCCAGCCGCTGCGCGCCGCGCGAGGACATGGCCACCAGCACCACATCCGGGCGCAGCGCGACGATGGCCTCGATGCTCGGATCGACCCCGCCGCCGACCCGTGGCAGGTCCCGGACCGTGGCAGGCCAGGACGAATAACGGTCCACACCGACCAGCCGATGGCACTGCCGCAACCCGCACACCGTCTCGGTCAGCGAGGGCAGGATGCTGACCACGCGCTGCGGCGGCGAGGGCAACTGCACCACCCTGCCCCGGTCATCCACGATGCGGATCGCCTGCGCCTGAGCCTGCACCGTCCAGAAAATGGCCGCCAGCACCAGGAGCCACAGCCATCGCTTCATGCCGGCACCTCCCTCTCTGCCAGAGGGACAGGACGCACCCTGCAAGGGGCCCACCGCCTTCGCTGCCCTGCTGCCCGTCTCAACCATGGGTCTCCATCCATTGCCTGACGATGCGGTGCATCTGCTCGACCCCGTCGGTCAGCGCGGCAGGCCCCGGCTGCAGGATGTCGGCCGACTTGATCTCGAACAGCTGTCCGTTGCGCACGGCCGGCACATCCTGCCAGCCAGGGCGGGCGGCCACCTTCTCGGCGCGAAACTTTTTTCCGCACCAGGAGCCGATGACGATATCCGGCGATCGGCGCACGATGTCGGCACCGTCCGCGATGATGCGGTCCTTGCCCAGCGGCTGCAGGGCCAGCTCGGGGAAGATGTCGTCCCCGCCGGCCACGCCCAGAAGCTCAGACACCCAGCGGATGGCACTGATGTGGGGCTCGTCCCACTCTTCGAAGAACACCCGGGGCCGGCGTCTGCCCGACGCCTCCAGCGCGGCCACCTCGGCACCGATGGCCTCCAGCCGCTGGCGCATGGCTGCGATGCGCGCCAGCCCATCCTGGGCACAACCGACCATGGCCGCGACCTGGAACAGCATGGAGAACACCTCCTCGACGCTGCGCTGGTTGAACACCGTCACCTGCACCCCGGCACGAATCAGCGCCGAGGCGATGTCCGCCTGCAGGTCGGAGAAACCGAACACGCAGTCCGGCCGCAGCGCCAGAATCCTGTCGATCCTGGCGCTCAGGAAAGCGCTGACCCTGGGCTTTTCTTCCCGCGCCCGTCGCGGACGCACGGTGTAGCCGCTGATGCCGACGATGCGCTCCTCCTGCCCCAGCAGGTACAGCCACTCGGTCGTCTCCTCGGTCAGGCAGACAATGCGTTGCGGTCCTGGCAGCATGGCTCGACCACCCCGTTCAGAGCGAAGGCCGCCACGTCAGCCCGAGATAGAAACTGCGCGGCTGCTGGTTGTAGCTGTAGACGGTCTGGTAATCCCTGTCGGTCACATTGTCGATGCGGGCGCGCAGCTCCAGGTCCTTGCGCAGCCGGTATGACAGGGCCAGGTCCAGCACGGTGTAGGACCCGAGGGTCGTGTCCACCCGGGTGAACGTGCCGGTGTCGGTGTAGCTGTCCGGGCGGCTGCCGCTGTGGCGAAGATCGGCATCCAGCACCACCCCGGCCAGCGGCTGGGAGATGCCCACGGACCAGAAGCTCCTGGCCCGCCGCAACAGGGCCTCGCCGGTGATGTCGTCCTGCGGGTCCTGGAGGGTCAGGCTGGCGCGCAACCCGGTCTCGCCGATCCGGCCCCGGTACGAGACCTCCAGTCCCCGGTTGCGGGTCCGGCCGATGTTCCGGAACTGGAACACGCTGGGGTCGTAGTCCAGCTGGTTCCTGATCCGGGTGTCGAACCAGGTGGCGCGCAACCAGTGTGCATCCCGCTGGTACTGCAGGCCGACCTCGTGGCTGCGCGCCTGCTCGGGCTGGAGGTCCGGATTACCGAAGGAGGGCGCGTACAGGTAGCCCAGCGGTGGCGCGTGGAAGGCCGTCGAGACACTGGCGATCAGCCTCCAGTGCTGGCCCAGTGGCAGGCCGTAGCCCAGGTAGCCCGTGCTCTCGGACAGCTCACCCACCTCGTCGTGTCTCAGGTTGAACTGGACCATCCCCGGACCGAAAGCACCCTCGATCCCGCCGAACACGGCGCCGGTCTGTCGCTTGACGTCATAGGGCGTGACAAAGGGCGAGGTGGAGGCGGTGTCCACCCGCTGCCACTGCCGCTCCAGACCGGCGGTCAACAGCCATTCGTCACCGAGGGCGCGGTTGTTCACCCAGCTGAGCACTGTCGCCCGGGTCTGGAACCGGTCGGCAGACCCGAAGAACCCGTCGTCCACGGCGCTCGCGCGGTCGCTCTGCTCGCTGAGCGTGAGCCGGCTGCGCCAGTCCTCCCACGAGCTGTCCGAGAACAGGCTGAACTGCTGAAGGCGCGTGGACGACTGCTGCACGTCCACCGCAGATCCGAAGGGGTTGTCGTACTCGGTGTCCCCTGCCGAGCGCATGAACCGCATGCCGATGCGATGCCGCTCGGCCAGCCGGTGGGACAGGCTCAGGTTCACCGACGTGTTGCGGTAGCCATCGTCGTCGGGATTGGCGCCCGGGCTCTGGACGGCATCGATGGCAGAGAAGCCACCGGTGACATGGCGGGAAATGCCGGCACTCACGGCGGTGTCCCCGACACGTCCGGACGCCTGTGCCGACAGCCGGGCGGTCTCGCGCGGCCCCAGTTCCAGACCAAGACTGGCAGAAGGCTCGCGCCCTGCGTCGCGGGTGAAGATCTGGATCACGCCTCCGATGGCCCCCGACCCGTAGATCGCCGAGACGTTGCCGCGCACGATCTCGACGCGCTCCACGTTGTCCAGCATCACATGCTCGAGGCTGACGGCACCCGAAGCATCCTGCTTGTTCAGTGGCACCCCATCGAGGAGCACCAGCGTCTGCAATGACGGAGCACCGCGCATGAAGACGCCGGACACGGTGCCCATGCCGCCGTTTTGCGTGCGCTGCAGCCCGGCTTCGCGCTGCAGCAGGGTCACCAGATCGCTGGCCTGGGAACGTTCGATGTCTTCCCGGGCGATGACCGTCGTATGCGGCATGGTCGCGCTGAGCAACTGGACGTTGCGCGAGGCGGTGACAACGGTTTCGGACAGGGTGGCGGCGGACTGGGCGAGAACCGGCGATGCGGCTGCGCAGGCCAGCGAAAGCAAGGCCAGCCGTGCCGGGTGATGGCGTGAGGTCATGAAAGGATGCAAACAAGACAGGCCCTCGCTGCCTTCCCCGACAGCGCGTGGGCGTCACGGCGGCGCGCCTGCGCGCACCACCACCGCGTTGGCCGGTATCCGGGCTGGCAGAAGCAACCTCCATGGGCCTTCCCAGATGCCGGGGCATCCAGTGACCGGTTCATGAAAGCGGAGCCGTCGACCGGGGTCTTCGGGCTCGTCTGCTTACCGTTGCGGGGGCAGCGCAGGTTGGTCCGGTCCGTGTGGGCCTTTCCTCCTGCTTCCCGTTGAACTGCGGCATGAGAACCACACCGCGAGCACCAACGGCGTCATTGTATGCCTGCCTTTCTTGCGACAACCCTACAATCGGCCATCTCACTCCCTCACGCCATGGCCGAGCCCACTTCCCTGGAACAGATCGCCGAACGCGTCGAACGCCTTCTGCTTCGTCACGAGGAACTGCAGCGCACCAACCAGCTGCTGCACCAGCAGGTCCTGAGCCTTCAGACCGAGCGCGACTCGCTCAGGTCGCGCCTGAACGCGGCACGGGCCCGGATCGATGCCCTGCTCGACCGCCTGCCCCCCGGAGTCACACAGGCCAGCGCCGAACGCGGGGAGGACACCGCATGAGCGCCGCGCAGACCAAACAGCTGGAAGTCCAGATCATGGGACAGAGCTACCTGCTGTCCTGCCCTGTCGGCGGCGAGGCGGCGCTGCTCGATGCCGTCGAGCGCGTCGATACCGCCATGTGCCGCATCCGGGATGCCGGCAAGGTCCGGGCCCGCGACCGCATCGCCGTGCTGGCCTCCCTGAACCTGGCGTTCGAACTGGCCCAGAAGGAGCGCGAGGGAACCGCGCCCTCCCCTGCGCTGGCCGCGCCGGCGGTTGCACAGCCGGCTGATCCGGCCGAGCAGGCACGGCTGAACGAGTTGCTGCAGCGGCTCGACCAGGTGCTGGGCGACGACGGCCAGCTGATCTGACCGCGCTGCCTCGATCCGCCCCTTCCGATCCGACCCTCCTTTTCGCGGCGGCTGACGCACACGGACGCCGGCGACGGCCTACAATGGCCATGTCTGCGGTGCGCGCCGGGCTTTATATTTCCTTGAACCAATGCTCATTGAGCCCGGGCTTGGTACATCGCGTGGCTGGTGCGAGCATCTCGCGTCAGATGAACCCGAGGCCACGCTGCCCTCGCCCACCTGAACCCCCGGTTCAGGATGACGGTCCGGCGGCACCTGCAGACACCTTATTCTGAACGCCCCCTGCGCCGCTTCGCGTCTTCCCCCCTCTCCTGCGGTAGGGGGGACGCGGACTGTGGCCCGGCTCAGCCGGTTCCACGGCCGCTCTGGCTGACCCCCCTTCCGCTGCCCCATGCTTGAGCCCTTGTTGATCGTCTATCTGGTCTTGTTGGGGCTGTGTACCGGCTTTCTGGCGGGGCTGCTGGGCATCGGTGGCGGCATGATCATGGTGCCGTTCATCACGGCCATCCTGACAGCGCGAGGCGTTTCCCCTGATCTGGCGGTCAAGGTCGCCATTGCGACCTCGATGTCGACCATCGTGTTCACCTCCATTTCCAGTCTGCGTGCCCACCACAAACGCGGCGCCGTGCGCTGGGACATCCTGCGGCGGCTCGCACCCGGCATCGTGATCGGCGCGGCTGCGGCCAGCATGGGGGTTTTCGCCATGCTCAAGGGCGCCTGGCTGGCCCTGTTCTTCGCCCTGTTCGTGAGCTTCTCGGCCACCCAGATGCTGCTGGACAAGAAACCCAAACCCTCGCGCGGACTGCCCGGCACCCCCGGCCTGCTGGGCGCCGGTTCGGTCATCGGGTTCTTGTCGGGCCTGGTTGGCGCTGGCGGCGGCTTTGTCAGCGTGCCCTTCATGACCTGGTGCAACGTTGCCATCCACCATGCCGTGGCCACCAGCGCCGCCCTGGGACTGCCCATTGCCCTGGCCAACAGCGTGGGCTACGTGGTGTCCGGCCAGGGGGTTGAGGGCCTGCCGGCGGGTTCGGTCGGCTACGTCTTCGTCCCCGCGCTGGTCGTCATCGCCGCTGCCAGCGTGCTGATGGCCCCCTGGGGAGTCCGGGCCGCCCATGCCCTGCCGGTGAAGTCGCTCAAGCGGGTCTTTGCCAGCGTGCTCTACCTGCTGGCGGCCTACATGGTCTGGAAGGCCGTCTCGATCGGATGAGGCATCAGGCCGGCGCGCGGTCCATGACCACGATGCCGTCCTCGTCGGCACACAGCCAGTCCCCCGGACGCACCCAGACACCCTGAACCTGCACGGTGATGTCGCGCTGGCCTTCGCCGCGCTTCTCGGTCGGCAGCGGCATCGGCGCCAGCGCCCGGATGCCCACCTGACACGTCGCCAGTTCGGCCACGTCCCGCACACAGCCATCGATCACCACCCCTGCCCAGCCATTTCGGGCTGCGGCGGCCCCCAGGTTGCCGCCCAGCAGCGCACGGCGCAGGGAGGCACCGCCATCGACCACCAGCACCCGGCCCTCGCCGGCGCTGTCCACCAGGGCCTTGACCAGCGTGTTGTCCTCGTGGCACTTGACGGTCACCACGGTGCCGGCGAACCGGCGCACGGCACCGAAATCCCGGAACACCGGGGGCAGGACGCGAAAGGCGCCCGATGCGTCGTTCCTGTGGGCGTCGCAAAGGTCACAGGTGGCGGGTTGGTCTGCGTTCGTCATGGTCGTGCTGTCAAGCGGAAAAAAGGGAACTGGAGACACCCCGGACCCATGGCGCGACGGGATGTCGGAAGCACCCGATTGTGCTCATGCCCGGGCCCCTGGGCGGCACACCTGGTCGCGCCTGGCCTCCAAGTGTTGTTTTCCCCGCCAAAAGCGGCCGTTTCCCCTCTGAAAACCTGCAAAAAAACCGGCCGGGCACCTTGGAATGGCGCAGCAAGTCCATTAGCATCCCAATCACCGGCACAGGGGCGCGATCCCGCGCCGGTGTCAATCCCACTTCCAGAAGGAAACGCAACCATGGCAACTGCAAAGAAAGCTCCCGCCAAGAAGGCGGCCCCGGCCAAGAAGGCTGCCCCGGCGAAGAAAGCCGCTCCGGCCAAGAAGGCTGCCGCGCCCGCCAAGAAAGCCGCTCCGGCGAAGAAAGCCGCTGCCCCGGCCAAGAAGGCTGCCCCGGCCAAGAAAGCCGCTCCGGCCAAGAAGGCTGCTGCCAAGAAGGCCCCCGCCAAGAAGCGCACCCCGAACGCCGCCTTCATGAAGGCCATGACCCCCAGCGCCGCCCTGGCCGCCATCGTCGGCGCCAACCCCCTGCCGCGCACCGAAGTGACCAAGAAGGTGTGGGACTACATCAAGAAGAACAAGCTGCAGGATGCCGTCAACAAGCGCATCATCAAGGCCGACGCCAAGCTCAAGGAGATCTTCAAGAAGGCCGAAGCCAACATGTTCGAAATGACCAAGATGATCAACGAGCACCTGAAGTGATCTCCGACCCAGAACGCGCCTGAACAGGCCGTTCCTCCAGAGAGCCGGCAATGCCGGCTCTTTTTTTGCCCGGAGTTTCTTTTTGCCCGGAGTTTCGCGAGTGCCCCGACCCTGCCGCCGGGCTTGCGCCCCATGCCCCTGGAATGCGCGGTTCGGCAGCGCCTGTCTTGGATGTCGATCCGAAGTGTGCGAAACTTTTCGGCCATCAGTCCCCCCTTCTGGGGATGACACCTCAACCCCGAACCGACACGATGGCACTGCAGAAGACCGAGAAAGCCGCGCTGCTGGCTGCGGGACTTCCCGTCCAACAACACAAGGTGGTGCTGGTGATCGACCTGGTGGAGTCGGTTCGCCTCATGGCGGCCCACGAGGCCGAGGTCGTGGATCGCTGGCGTGGCTTCATGGCTTTTGCGGGTGAGGAAATCGGCGCCCACCAGGGACGCCTGGTCAAGAGTCTGGGCGACGGGCTGCTGGCCGAATTCGACCAGGCGGTGCCTGCCCTCAAGGCGGCCCAGCGCCTGCAGTCCTATTTCGAGGAAGGCAATGCCAGCCTGCCAGAGGCACGCCAGATGCACCTTCGGGCCGGACTCAACGCCAGCCACCTTTATGTGGGCGAGCACGATGTCTACGGCCATGGTGTCAACCTGGCAGCCCGCGTGGCCGGCCTGGCCGGCCCCGGACAGATCGTGGTGACGGCGCCGGTGCGAGATGCCATCGTCGACGGCATGGACGGTGAGGTGGAAGACATGGGAGAGAGCTACCTCAAGCACTGGCCCGAACCGGTACGCACCTGGCGGGTCTGGCCCGCCGACCGGGCTGGGGACGGCGCCACCCGGGCCCGGCAGGTCACCGCGGTGCAGCAAGACCTACGCCCCACCATTGCCGTCATTCCATTCGAGTGCCGGCCCGCATCGCCCGACCACCAGGTCATTGGTGAACTGCTGGCCGATGGCGTGATCACCCAACTCTCTCGCGAAGGCCAGTTGCGCGTCATCTCGCGGCTGTCGACCACGGCATTTCGCGGGCGCCAGGCCGACCTGGGAGAGATCCACCATCACCTGGCCGCCAGCTTCGTGCTCAGCGGCAGCTACAGCGTGCTGGGCGAGAAGGTCGTCATCAGCGCCGAGTTGAGCGATGCGCGGCACAACGATGTGGTCTGGGCCGACCGGCTCACCGGCCCCATCGACGACCTGCTCCAGATCGACAGCCAGCTGATCCACCAGCTCACCGACGCCAGCACCGAGGCCCTGATGGACGCCACCATCCGCAGGGCCATGGTGGTGCCGGTGCCCCAGCTCGACAGCAACGCCTTGCTGCTGGGGGGCATCGCCCTGATGCACCGCTCCACCGCGCGCGACCTGGAGCGCAGCCGGGAGCTGCTTGAAGCCGTGACCGACCGGCACGGCCGGGTCGCCACCCCCTGGGCCTGGATGGCCAAGTGGCACATTCTGAACATCATCCAGGGGCGCAGCGCCGACGCACCAGCCGAGTTCCGCCGCGCCATCGACATCGCCGACCGTGCTCTCGACCTGGAACCCCACAGTTCACTGGCCCTGGCCATCAAGGGCCATGTGCAATGCCACCTGGGCGTCGACCTGGACATGTCGCGCCAGTTGCTGCTGCAGGCCACCGACCTCAACCCGAACGACCACAACGCCTGGCTGTACGCCGGCTTCTGGTCCACCATGTGGGGGGATCCGGCCGATGCGGTTCGCGAGTCGGAGCGAGCCCTCGAACTGTCCCCGCTCGACCCGCAGCGCTTCTTCATCGAGATGCTGGTGGCTCACAGCTACCTGGTTGACAATGACCTTTCCAACAGCATCGAGATGTGCCAACGGTCGCTTCGGCGCAACCGCTACTACCTGGCCAGCCTCAGGGTTCTGCTGACAGCCCAGTACGAACTGGGTCAAATCGAGGATGCACGTCAGACCTTGAGTCAACTCAGAGCCCTGCAACCCGACTTGACTGTAGGAAGGTTCTTGTCCTACGGCAGTCAAAGCAAGATCCGCATCCGCGCCGCCCATGCCATGGAAGGGCTCGGTCTTCCTCGCTGAAGCCGGACAGCACAAAAGGAGTTCACATGAGCACGTTCGGAGGTATCGGAGGTATCGGAGGTATCGGAGGCATCGGAGGCATCGGAGGCATCGGAGGCATCGGAGGCATCGGAGGCATCGGAGGCATCGGAGGTATCGGAGGTATCGGAG
>SBFS01000136.1 GCA_006227825.1 Burkholderiales bacterium
GCCAGAAACAGCGCGCCCAGCGGCGGACAGGACATCTCCCCGTCCGCCAGGGACATCTTCAGTCGGCCGCTCTCGCTTACCCGGGTCATCTCAGGATTGGACATGAAAGGTTGGGGACATGGCTGCGGCGGCCGGCGCCTCGTGAACTGCTAAAGTCGCCGGCTGGCTGACAGGCAACCCGAAGAGACCCGATTGAGCGCGCCGCTGGACAACCACACCCCGATGATGCAGCAATATCTGGCCATCAAGGCCGGATTTCCGCACACCTTGGTGTTTTACCGGATGGGTGACTTCTACGAGTTGTTCTACGGCGACGCCGAGAAGGCGGCGCGCCTGCTGGACATCACCCTGACCCAGCGCGGCCAGTCGGCCGGCGCGCCGGTGATCATGGCCGGGGTCCCCTTCCACTCCGTCGAAAGTTACCTCTCCCGCCTGATCCGGCTGGGCGAGTCGGTCGCCATCTGCGAGCAGGTGGGCGACGTGGCCACCGCCAAGGGACCGGTCGAGCGCAAGGTCGTGCGCGTCGTCACCCCGGGCACGCTGACCGACAGCGAGCTGCTGTCCGAAAAGTCCGAGGCCGTGCTGCTGGCGGTGCACCCAAGTGCCCGAACCGGCGTGGGTCTGGCCTGGATGTCGGTCACCCAGGGCATCGTCACGCTGGCCCGTTGCGCCACCGACGAACTGGCCGACTGGGTGGCCCGCATCGGCCCTGGCGAGGTGCTCTACAGCGCCGAGGTCACGCCGTCCTTCGAGCGATCGTTGCAGGCCCTGGCCAGCCAGCCACTGCCCGGCGGGCAGCGGCTGGTGGCCGTGGTCCGCCCGGCCTGGGCCTTCGACCCCGGGCTGGGCGAGCGCAAGCTGCTCGATCAGCTTCAGGTGGCCAGCCTGTCCGCCTGGGACGCCCAGGACCTCAAGGAGGCCCATGCCGCCGCTGCAGCGCTGCTGGCCTACGCCGAACACACCCAGGGACGGACCCTGACCCATGTGCGCAGCCTGCAGGTGGCCCGCCAGGGGGAACTGATCGACCTGCCGGTCAACACCCGGCGCAACCTGGAGCTCACCCACACCCTGCGGGGCGACACCAGCCCCACCCTGTTCTCGCTGCTGGACACCTGCCACACCGGCATGGGCAGCCGCACGCTGCGCCAGTGGATGCTGGAGCCGCGCCGCGACCGCGCCCAGGCGTGCGAGCGTCTGGCGGCCATCGGGGCGTTGCGCCATGGCCTGTGGCAGAGCCTGCGCACACATCTCAAGGGAGCCAGCGATGTCGAACGCATCAGCGCCCGCATCGCCCTGCGCCAGGTGCGGCCCCGCGAGCTGGTCGGCCTGACACAGACCCTGGCACGTGCCCGGCAACTGGCCGGCGCGCTGGCTGCCGGGCTCGCGCCGCCGCCACCCCGTCTGCTGCAGCGCCTGGCGACCGACCTGGCGCCCCCGCCCGGCTGTGACGACCTGCTGCTGCGGGCCATCCGTCCCGAGCCCGCCGCCCTTGTCCGCGACGGCGGTGTCATCGCCGACGGTTTCGACACCGAACTCGACGAGCTGCGGGCCATCCAGACCAACTGCGACGGTTTCCTCATCGACCTGGAAACCCGCGAGCGCGAACGCACCGGCATCGCCAACCTGCGCGTGCAATACAACAAGGTGCACGGCTTCTACATCGAGGTCACCCAGGGCCAGATCGACAAGGTGCCCGACGACTACCGACGCCGGCAGACCCTCAAGAACGCCGAGCGCTTCATCACCCCCGAGCTCAAGGCCTTCGAGGACAAGGCCCTGTCCGCCCAGGAGCGCGCCCTGGCGCGCGAGAAGTGGCTGTACGACCACCTGCTGGACGGGCTGCAGGCCTTCATCGACCCGCTGTCCCGGCTGGCCCGCGCCATGGCGTCGCTGGACGCGCTGTGCGCACTGGCCGAGCGCTCGCTGACGCTGAACTGGACCGAACCGGCATTCACGCCGCAGCCGTGCATCGAGATCCGCGGCGGCCGCCACCCGGTGGTCGAGGCGCGCCTGCAGGAGACCACCGGCGGCGGTTTCATCGCCAACGACACGGTGCTCGGTGCCAAGCAGCGCATGCAGGTCATCACCGGCCCCAACATGGGCGGCAAGAGCACCTACATGCGCCAGGTGGCCGTCATCGTGCTGCTGGCCAGCATGGGCAGTTACGTGCCCGCGCAAAGCTGCCGCCTGGGGCCGATCGACGCCATCCACACCCGCATCGGCGCTGCCGACGACCTGGCCAACGCGCAGTCGACCTTCATGGTCGAGATGACCGAGGCTGCGCAGATCCTGCATGCGGTGACGCCGCGGGAGGCGCCGGGCCGCCCCAAGCTTCCCGGCCCCCCTCGGGGGGAAGACGGGGCGCAGCCCAGTCCAGGGGGTGCTTATTCGCTGGTGCTGATGGACGAGATCGGCCGCGGCACCTCCACCTTCGACGGTCTCGCACTGGCCGGCGGCATCGCTGCCCACCTGCACGACAAGGCGCGCTGCTTCACCCTCTTTGCCACCCACTACTTCGAGCTGACCGAATTTCCGGCCACCCACCACGGTGCGGTCAATGTGCACGTGGGCGCGGTCGAAGGCGGCGGCAAGGCCGGCATCGTCTTCCTGCACCGGATCGAACCCGGGCCTGCCAGCCGCAGCTATGGCATCCAGGTGGCCCGCCTGGCTGGCGTGCCGGCCGCCGTGGTGCAGCATGCGAAACATGCGCTCGCCGCACTCGAGGCGCACAGCGAGAGCAGCCGGCTGCAGGTGGACCTGTTCGCAGCGCCACCGGCGCCCCCCGAGCCCGAGCCACCGCCGGTGCTGGCCGCCCTGGCCGCCATCGACCCCGATACGCTGTCGCCACGCGAGGCGCTCGAGCAACTCTATTCCCTCAAGAAAATCGCCGCAAAGCCATGACCTACTGCGTTGCCGTCAAACTCAAGGCCGGACTGGTGTTCCTGTCCGACTCGCGCACCAACGCGGGCCTGGACCAGATCAGCACCTTCCGCAAGATGATCGTCTACGAGAAGCCGGGCGACCGCTTCATGTGCCTGCTCTCGGCCGGCAACCTCAGCATCTCGCAGTCGGTGCGGGAAATCCTGCAGGTCGAAAAGCTCCAGGACCCGGATGGCGGCGAACCGCTGACCATCTGGAACGCCCGCAGCATGTTCGATGCGGCACGCGTTCTCGGATCGGCCGTGCGGCACGTCTACAACCGCGACGGCGAGGCACTCAAGCGCTCGGGCGTCGAGTTCAACGTCTCGATGATCTTCGGCGGCCAGGTCAAGGGTGAAGGCATGCGCCTGTTCCAGGTCTACTCGGCGGGCAACTTCATCGAGGCCACAGCCGAGACGCCGTTCTTCCAGATCGGCGAATCCAAGTACGGCAAGCCGGTGCTCGACCGGGTCATCACGCCCGAGACGCCGCTGGACGAGGCGGCCAAGTGCGTGCTGGTGTCCATGGACTCGACGCTCAAGTCCAACCTGTCGGTCGGCCTGCCGCTGGACCTGGCCGTCTACGAGGCCGACACCCTCAGGAGCGACAAGATCACCTGCATCGACGAGAGCAACCCCTACTTCCAGATGGTGCGGCGCACCTGGGGCCAGAAGCTGCGCGAGGTCTTCGACAGCATCGAGCACCCGACCTGGGACGGCAGCCACACCGAGGTGCCGCTGATCTGCGAGAACCTGGGCCGCCAGAAGCCCCTGCAGAAGATCCGCAACGCCCAGGAAAAGCTCATCTGAGGCGGCGCCCCAGGACACCCCGGCATGTCCCTGATCATCTTCTCGCACGCCAACAGCTTCCCGGCCAGCACCTACGGCATGCTGTTTCGCAGCCTGCGCTCCCGCGGCCATGCGGTGCGTGCGGTCGAGAAGTTCGGCCATGACCCGCGCTACCCGGTGACCAGCAACTGGCCCCACCTGGTGCAGCAGCTGGCCGACTTCGCCGCACCCGAGGTCTTGCGTCACGGCCAGGGGGCGTGGCTGGTGGGGCATTCGCTCGGCGGCTTTCTCAGCCTCATGTGCGCGGCCCGCCATCCGGACCTGGGCGGCCATGCGGTGCGCGGTGTCCTGCTGATCGACTCGCCGGTGCTGGGCGGCTGGCGGGCTCGCACCCTGGAGCTGATCAAGCGGACCCAGCTGGTGGGTTCGGTCTCGCCCGGCAAGATCAGCCGGCGACGACGCAACCAGTGGTCCGATGCGGCGGCGGCGCACGCGCATTTCGCCCACAAGAAGGCCTTTGCCCGCTGGGACCCCCAAGTGTTGCGCGATTACATCGCTTTTGGCACGCGCGACGAGGTGACAGCCCAGGGAACGCGCCGGGTGCTGTCCTTTGACCGGGACGTGGAGACGGCCATCTACAACACCCTGCCGCACAACCTCGACCGTCTGCTGCGGCGCCACCCCCTGCGCTGCCCGGTGGGCTTCATCGGCGGCACCCACTCCCTGGAAATGCAGCAGGTGGGCATGGCCATGACCCGCAAGCTGGTGGGTCCTCATCCGCAGCGCCTGCTGATGCTCGAAGGCAGCCACCTGTTCCCGATGGAGCGGCCCCAGGACACGGCGGCCGCCATCGACCAGGTCCTGAAGGCCCTGCAAACCTGAGCCAATCATCCGAATTGCCCCACCAATGACGTGCTTGACCGCACAATCACCGGCAGCCGTTCCGATATAAACAGGCAATGGCCGGACAAGCCGGGGGCCTGCGCGGGTGTCCGGCACAAGCTCGAGGTCTGCCCACACACATGAACCGTCGGTCGTCCGAATGAAGCCCCATCCTGCCGCCGGCCCCGGCGGTCCCGCCGTCTGGCAGCGCATCAGGAACTGGCACCCGTCCAGACACGGCCTGTGGCTGCGCCTGGTGGTGGCCGTCGCGCTGACGGCGCTGGCGGCGTGGTTGCGCATCGCCCTGGCCCCGGCCGAGTCCGGCGGCCGATTCATCACCCTGTCGCTGGCAGCCGCGCTCTCGGCCCTTTACGGCGGCTTCACGGCGGGCATGACCAGCACCGTGCTGGGCATGGTGCTGGTCAACTTCTTCATGGTCGAGCCTTACGGCTCGTTCGCCTTCGAAGACCCCCTGGAGGCTTTCTGGCTCAACCTGTGGCACTTCTCGACCCAGCTGGTGGTGGTGGGCGCCATCTGGTGGATGCAGCGCCAGAACCGCCGGCTGCAGCTGCTGCACGACGAGCTCGAGGTCAGCCGCAGGCGTTTTCGCGACTCCTTCGAGCATTCGGCGGCCGGCATCACCCAGGTGGATCCGCACGGCAAGCTGATGCTGGTGAACCAGACTTTCTGCCGGATGCTCGGCTACACCGAGGGCGAGCTGCTGCGGATGCGCTTCCAGGACTTCACCCACCCGGACGACATCCTTCCGGACGAGGCCCTGCTGCAGCAGACGCTGCGCGGCGAACGCGAACGGTACTCGATCGAGAAGCGCTACATCCGCAAGGATGGCCAGGTGCTCTGGGTCCACCTGACCGTGGCCCTGGTGCGCCGGACTCCCGATGTCCCCGAGTACTTCATCTCCGTGGTCCAGGACATCTCCGCCATCAAGGAGGCCGAGGCCGCCGCACGCACCAGCGAGCGCCTGATGCGCCAGGCCCACACCCTGGCGGGACTGGCCAGCTGGGAAGCCGACATCCCCGCCAACCGGTTCCGGACCCTGGACAACTCCTACCGCCAGCTGGGGCTGCCGTGGGCGGAGTTCACCGGTCCGGACCTGATGGCCCTGGTCCACCCGTCCGACCGGGAGCGCATCCTGCAGGACTGGGCAGACGCCGTCAAGGGTGTGCGCCCCTACAACTCGACCTACCGCGCCCGCATCGACGGCCGGGACCACTGGTTCAGCGTGCGCGCCGAATTCGAACGCGATGCCGAGGGTCGCGCCCTGCGCGGCTTCGGTGTCACCCAGGACATCACCGAGCGCAAGCTGACCGAACGCCATATCCAGCGGCTCAACGCCTCGCTGGAACAGCGGATCCGGGAACGCACCCGCGAACTCAAGGCGGCCTACGACGAACTGGAAAGCTATTCCTATGCGGTGGCCCACGACCTGCGGTCCCCGCTGCGCCTGATCAACGGTTTTGCCCAGGCACTGGACGAAGACAACCCTGCGCTGGACGCGGGCAGCCGCAAGCACCTGGACCGCATCAAGCAGGCCAGCCGCAAGATGGGCCTGCTGATCGACGGCCTGCTCAAGCTGTCCCAGGTCGGCCGCGGGGAACTGCAGCGCCAGCCGGTCAACCTGAGCCAGATGGCCACCCGGTTGCTCGAGGAACTGACGGCGGAGTCGCCCCGGCGCCACGTCGACTGGTCTGTCGAGCCGGATCTGGTGGTCACCGCCGATCCCTCCCTGATGGAGGCACTGCTGCAGAACCTGCTGCACAACGCCTGGAAGTACACCGAAGGAACACCCGAGGCCCGCATCCGCGTGTACGCCCAGCCGGACGAGCGGGATCTGCGCTTCTGCGTGGCCGACAACGGATCGGGCTTCGACATGAGCCGGGCGGACAAGCTGTTCCAGCCCTTCCAGCGCCTTCACCAGCCGCACGAATTCAGCGGCCTGGGCATCGGGCTGGCCACCGCACACCGCATCGTGCTGCGCCACGGAGGCACCATGCAGGCCACGGGCGCACCCGGCAAGGGGGCCACCTTCTGCTTCAGCGTGCCGCCGGTGGACGCGCCGGACTCCAATCCCACACGGCACTGATCCGGTCTGCGCGGCAGTCGGGATTCTTCGGCCGGCTGCACCCTGTCAGGCCCGCGTACCGTCCGGATCGGCCTCGGCCGTGGTCCTGGGGTCCATCTGCAGCACCGCCTGCGATCCGCCGCCCATGACCACGTACTCGGCCTTGGCCTCATCGGGCACCGGCGGCGCCACCCGCATGCGCTTGAGCGTGTACAGGGCAAGCCCTGCCAGGACGACGCCGAAGGACGGCAGCAGGCTGGCCGCGCCAAAGACATCCATCACCACCCCTCCGACGGTCGGCCCCAGGGCGGCGCCAACGCCGTGCACCAGCAGCAGGCCACCGGTGAACTCCAGCAGGCGCGAGGAGTCGATCACGTCGTTGACGTGGGCCACGCCCAGACCGTAGATGGTGAACACCAGCCCCCCGTAGAACAGGCCCAGACCCGTGAGGGCCCAGTGCGGAAAAGGCAGCAGGAGCAGCGAGAGAAAGGCCAGTGCCGCGGCACCGGTGCAGACCCAGAACAGCACGATCCGGCGGTCATGCCGGTCCGAGTAATGACCGACCGGCCACTGGAAGACGGCGCCGCCCAGGATGGTGGCGGCCATGAACGCGGCCACCCCGGTGTCGCTGAATCCGACCCCCTGGGCGTACAGCGCCCCCATGCCGAAGAAGGTGCCGTTGAGCACGCCCGAGACAAAGGCGGCGGCGGTACCCAGGGGGGACGCATCGTACAGGTTGCGCAGGCTCAGCACCGGGGCCTCCACCGGCTCAGGCTCATCCACGGGGGTCAGCGTGATCGGCAGCAGCGCGAACGAGAACATGATCGAGACCATGGCGAACGGCACGAAACCCAGCCGGTCACCGACCAGGATCAGCCACTGCCCCAGGGCCAGCGCCACGAAGTTGACCGACATGTAGGCCGCGAACACCTTGCCCCGCTGGTCGTTGGGTGCCACGGTGTTGAGCCAGCTCTCGACCACCATGTACAGACCGACCAGGCAGACCCCCGTGACCAGCCGCAGCAACCCCCAGAACCAGGGGTCGATCCACAGGGCATGCAGGATGGGCATGGTCGATGCCACCGACGCCATGGCGGCAAAGGCCCGGATGTGCCCGACCCGACGGATGACGACCGGACAGGCGTAGGTGCCCAGGACGAACCCCACGAAATAGGCCGACATCACCAGCCCCAGGGTCACGCCCGAGAAATCCGCGAGGCCGGCGCGCAGGCCCACAACCGAGAAAAGCAGCCCGACGCCCACCACCAGCAGCCCCGCGCCACTGAGCAGGGACGACAGCGGAATCAGCAACTTGCCCATCGCTTCATCCGCCCGGTGATCCCAAACCCTGCACCCTGTCAGCCCGTCCAGTCCACCCAGCCGCCGTACGCGGTCACGATGATGAGCACGCCAAAGGCGATCCGGTACCAGGCGAACGGGACGAAACTGTGCTGGCCGACGAAGCGCAGCAACCAGCGCACGCAGACCCAGGCCGAGATCCAGGAGACGACGAGGCCGACGGTGAACACCGGCAGATCCTCGCGCCCCAGCAGGTGGTGGTTCCTGTACAGGTCGTAGGCCGCCGCGCCGAACAGCATCGGGATGGCCAGGAAAAAGCTGAACTCGGTCGCAGCCTTGCGGTTGAACCCCACCAGCATCGCACCGATGATGGTCGCCCCCGACCGGCTGACACCGGGCACCAGCGCCGTGCACTGGATCAGCCCGACCTTCAGGGCGTCGGTCCACCGCACATGATCCACATCGGTCACCGGCGAGCTCACCCCTTTGGCCTGCAGGTGCTCGGCCCAGAGGATGACCAGACCGCCTGCAATGAAGCCCGCAGCCACCACCAGCGGCGAGAACAGCACCCCCTTGATGACGTCGATGAACAGCACCCCGGCCACGGCCGCCGGCAGGAAACCGATCAGCACGTTGGCCGCAAAGCGCTGCGACACGCGGTCGCCGGCCAGCCCGAGCACCGTGTGCCACAGGCGCTCGATGTAGAGCGAGACGATCGCCAGGATGGCCCCTGTCTGGATGACCACCTCGAACAGCTTGACCTTCTCGCCCTCCCAGCCCAGCAAGGTGGCGGTCAGGATCAGGTGTCCTGTCGAGGAAATGGGGAGGAACTCGGTCAGCCCCTCGACCACCCCCATGATGGCGGCCTTGATCAGCAGTGCAATGTCCATGGCTCAGAAATACGTAAACGCCAATCGTACCCTTTGCCTCACGACGCCACCCGGCGCATGTCCGCCTTCACTCATGTCGAAGGGCCTGTATGGGCAGCAGGCGGGAAGCGCGGCGCGCCGGATAGAAGCCGAAGAAAACGCCCACCAGCGCAGAGAAACCGGCCGCCAGCGCCACCGACTGCAGGGTCATGCTGACCTGCCAGCCGGCAAACGCGGCCACCGCCCAGGTGGCGGCCGCCCCGATCAGCACGCCGATGGCGCCGCCGACCAGGCTCAGTGTCACCGCCTCGATCAGGAACTGGACCAGGATGTCCCTACCGCGCGCTCCCACCGCCATGCGCAGCCCGATCTCGCGGGTGCGCTCCGTCACGCTGACCAGCATGATGTTCATGATGCCGATGCCGCCCACCACCAGGCTGACCCCGGCCACCGCCGACAGCAGCAGCGTCATGATCCGGCTGGACGCTTCCTGCGCCTGCAGGATCTCGGTCAGGTTGCGCACGGTGAACGGCTCTTCGGCGCCGGGCTGCACCCGAAAGCGCTGGCGCAGCAGCGCACGGATGCCCTCCTCGGCCTCCTGCATGCTCTGGCCCTCGCGCACCTTCACGCTGATCGCCCCGACCCGCTTGAGGCGCCCGCTGGTGCCGCCCTGGATGCGGTTGCGGAAAGTGGAGATCGGCACGATGACCACGTCGTCCTGGTCCTGCCCCATGGCGTTCTGGCCCTTTCGGTCAAGCAGACCCACGACCGTCACCGGAACGCTGCGCAGCCGGATCACCTGGTCGATCGGATCCTGGTCACCGAACAGCTCCCGCGCGACAGTCTGACCGATCAGGGCCACCTTGGCCGAGCCCTGGATTTCCGATGCCTCGAAGGCGCGCCCACCGGCCAGCGGCCAGTCACGTGCCTCCAGATAGTCGTTGGTGGTGCCGAACAGCGAGGTGCTCCAGTTGGTGTTGCCGGCAACCACCTGGACACCGGTGCGCGAACTCGGGGCAGCCACCTGCACCTGCGGCACTTCCAGCGCAATGGCCAGCGCGTCCTCCTCGGTCAGGCCCTGGCCGCTCTGTGCGCCCAGGCGCGCGCCACCGGCGGTGATGCTGCCCGGAATCACGAGCATGATGTTCGAGCCCAGCGCCTTCATCTGTTCCTGCACCCTCGCCGTGGCCCCTGCGCCGACGGCGATCATCGTGATCACAGCGGCCACGCCGATGATGATGCCCAGCATGGTGAGCATCGAGCGCAGGGCATTGGCGCTCAGCGCACGCCAGGCACTGCGCACGGCGGCCAGGAAATTCATGCCTGGGCCTCCTGCCGCACCGGCGCCTGGAGCGCGTCCTCGACGATCCGGCCGTCGCGGAACACAAGACGCCGACGCGCCCAGGCCGCGATGTCGTGCTCGTGCGTCACCAGCACGACGGTGATGCCCTGTCCGTTGAGTTCGCTCAGCAGGCGCATGATGTCCTGGCTGGTGCGGGTGTCCAGCGCACCGGTCGGCTCATCGGCCAGGATCAGTTGCGGCCGGTTGACCAGCGCGCGCGCGATCGCCACCCGCTGCTGTTGTCCGCCGGACAGCTCGGCCGGGGTGTGATCCCGGCGCTCGGCCAGACCGACACGCTGCAAGGCCTCCAGGGCGCGCCGCTGGCGCTCGGCCATCGGCACGCCCGCATAAACCATGGGCAGTTCCACGTTTTCCAGCGCACGGGTGCGCGGCAGGAGGTTGAACTGCTGGAACACGAATCCGATGCGCTGGTTGCGCACCCGGGCCAGCGCATCCGGGCTCATCTCGTCGACCAGCTCGCCGGCCAGGCGGTAATGCCCGCTGTCGGGCCGGTCAAGGCAGCCCAGGATGTTCATCAGGGTCGACTTGCCGGAACCGGATGCCCCCATGATGGCGACGAACTCGCCCGCCTCGATGTCCACCGACACCCCGGCCAGGGCATGGACCTCCTGGTCACCCATACGGTAGGTCTTGACCAGCTCGCGGGCCTCGATCAGCGCCATGGGACCGTGTCCTCAGAAGGGCAGACGCGGACCCGTGGTCGCCGCGCGGGGAGCACTGGCCGGCAGACCGCCGGTGACCGCCGTGATGACGGAGGCCCCCTCGACCAGCACGCCGGCCCCCGGGCTTCCCGGTGGCACGACCAGCTCGGTCGCCGTGCCGTCGCTGATGCCCAGGCGCACATCCAGGGCCACCGGCCTGCCGTCGCTGCCCAGCAGGAAAATCCGGCCCCTGCTCGTCTGGCGCCCCGCGGCTTCGGCCACGATCGCCGCGAAGCGGGGTCTCTGCCCCTCGTCGAGCATCTCGCCGATGCCGGCGCGCAGGTCCGCCAGGATGCGCTCCCGTGCACGCGTACGCCCGGCCTCGTCCAGATCGCGCAAGGCCATGAAACGCGGACCGGCTGCCGCGATCAGGCCGTCGAGCTTGTCCACCTGCTCCGGACGCAGGGCCAGTTCGTCCACCACCCGGTTGCGGAACTCGGACATCGGTCCGCGGGCCCCTGCGGCGGCTGGCGCTGCCGGCCCATTGGATGCGGGTGCGGATGCGGGTGCGGGTGCACCGCCCCCGGCGGCGACCGCTGTCGGCTCCACCCCGGCGATCCGCACCCGAAGGGCAGCGTTGGGCACCTTGAGCACGCCTTCGCGGGCGTCGGTCACCACCCGGACATTGGCGGTCATGCCGGGCAGCAGGCGCCCGCCGGTGTTGGCGAAGCCGATCACCGCCGTGTAGGTGACGACGTTGGAGACGTTCTGGGCCGCCTTGCGAACCTGACGGACCACGCCCTCGAAGGTCTGGCCCGGGAAAGCGTCCACCGTGAAGTTCACCTGCTGGCCCGAGCGGATGCGCCCCACATCCGCCTCGTCTATGCTGGCATCGACCTGCATGTCGGCAAGGTTCTGTGCAATCACGAACAGTTCGGGAGCCTGCAGGCTCGCCGCCACTGTCTGGCCCCGCTCGACCGCGCGCTTGATCACGATGCCATCCACCGGCGAGGTGATGCGTGTGCGTCCCAGGTCCACCCGGGCCTGGGCCAGCGAGGACTCGCGCTGGGCCACGGTGGCCTGGGCGCTGCGGATCTGGGCCTCGCTGACCGCCGCCAGTGCCTCGGCCGACTTCAGCGACTCCTGGGCGGCCGTGAAGGCAGCCTGGGTGCGATCGGCCTCGCTCTGGGAGATGAACCCCTGGACCACCAGCTGAAGGTTTCGCTCATGGACCCGGCGCGCCTCGACCAGCTCGGTCCGCGCCCGGGACACGTTGGCCCGGGTGGCCGCGGCATTCGCCTGGGCGGTCAGCACGCTGGCCCTGGCCGCGTCGAGGTCCGCCTGCGCCGACCGCACGCGGTACTCGAAACTCTCGGGGTCGATCTCCGCAATCAGCTGGCCGGCACGGACCTCGTCATTGAAATCGGCATGGATCTCGCGTATCTGGCCCGAGACCTGCGTGCCCACCGACACCTGGGTCACCGGATTGACGGTACCGCTGGCCGACACGGAGGCCTGCAGGCTGCCCCGCTCGATCAGGGCGGTGCGGTACTGCTGCGCCGGACCGGCGTCCTGTCGGGTCCACCACCATCCGGCCACAGCGGACAGCACCACGAGCGCAGCAATCGGAAGCCAGGATTTGCGGGTCATGAGGCCCATTGTAGGAAGGCAGGAACGACCCGACAGGCACACCGCTGAAGACGCGGGCACCGCCGGGCCAAGTCGGGGGTCACGGGGTATCGACCGGATCGATGCCGGCAGGTTCCTGCACACCCCGGCCGACCCGCCCGGGCACACCTTCGGCCGGACTCGCCCGCCGCTGGCGCCCGGTGCCGACAGACCGCGGACCTTCGCTCAAGGAGCGTCGCTCAATAACGGTGATGCTGGCCCGGGTGCTTGTAATGCCGGTCGCCCTTGTAATGCCGGTCACCCTTGTGGTGACCGTGCCGGTGGCCCGGATGCCGCGGGCGCTCATAGAAAATGGGCTGGGGAACGACCACCACGGGGCGGCCGATCGGCACCGGGGTTTGCGAATAGACCACCACCGGACGCGGATGATAGACAGGTACCGGGTGAACCACCACCGGCTGCGGGTAATGGACCACCGGCGGCGGATAGTGGATCACCGCGGGCGGGTAGTACACGGCGGAAGGCGCGTTGCTCACGCCCACCGAGACGCCCGGCGTGTTCACACCGATCGAGAAATAAACGTCCCGCGCCTGCGCCGGTGCAACCGCAACAGACAGCGCCCAGGCACCCGTCGCCAGGGCCACCGTGGCCAGGCCCCGGGACCAGGCCGAGGTGCGCGACCCTTGTTGTCGCAGCATGGGCAGCAAGGAGATCTTGGGCATCGGCATGGCGTTCTCCTGAATGCGGGGCAACGACACGCCACCCCATGAACGAATTAAAGTCCAACTGCACGAACGGTGTTCCGCACGCCACGTCAAACCTGTTGCAGGATGTAAGCCACATGCACCCGAACTCGCCGCCGCCGGACCCCCAAGCCATCCTGGCATTCTGGTTCGGAACCCCGCTGGAACAGGACTGGCCGGACAGCGACCGCCGCACGCTCTGGTTCGGATCTGATCCCGCTCAGGACGAGGCGATCGCAGACCGGTTCGGTCACAGGGTGGCGCAGGCTCTGGATGGCGGGCTGGTCGAATGGGAGGACCGCCTGCCCGATCGCATGGCCCTGCTGTTGCTGCTGGACCAGTTCAGCCGCAACATCCACCGTGGCAGCGCCCGGGCCTTCGAGGGAGACCCGCGTGCGCAGCGGCTCGTGCTGCAAAGCCTCGATGCGGGAGACGACCTTCGGCTGCCCACGGTCGGCCGCGTCTTTCTCTACATGCCACTGATGCACGCGGAGAACCTGGAACTCCAGGAAGAATGCGTTCGCCGCTTCCATGCCCTGCACGAGGGCAGCCCTGCCCGGCTGCAGGCGGCGCTTGCCGGCCATCTCGGGGCAGCCCGACAGCACCGGGACATCGTGGCACGGTTCGGGCGGTTTCCGCATCGCAACGAGGCACTGGGGCGCACCAGCAGCGGGCCGGAGAGCCTGTTTCTGCTCGATGGCCCACGCTTCGGCCAGTGAGCCCCGTCACCGCTGCGCGTTCACATGAGCGCCAGGCCGAGAAACATCAGCAAGGCACCGAAGCACGCCGCCGCAAGATGGGAAAGCCACCGGCGTGGCCGGTCGGCCACCGGCCCGTGCAAGGGCTGACCGCGTGACTGCCGCAGCTTCTCGAGATAGGGCGGGTCGGACAGTGTGGCCGGGGACGCCTGCCGGTGCACCCCGTCGGCATGTTCGATGCGCGTCGGGCTTCCGGGCATGGCCCATCCGGCCCACAGCGCGTGGGCATGCTGCGGCAGGATCGCACCCCGTTCCACCGCCGCCTCGATGTCGCTCCAGCGCAACTGCACCTTCACGCCGGCCTGGAACACGTCCTCCGCGACGGTGTCGACCCAGCGGGTGTTCTCTTGCATGGATACGGTATCGGGGTTGTCGTTGTTCATGGCTTCGGGCTCGCTGCCGGCAAGGCCACTACGATAGCCCAAACTGGCCGCCATTGACGCCCGGATGACACCCCCCTGTCGCCGTCGGTGCCCTCGGGCGCGCCTTTTCGCCAAGCCCGACTGTCCACGGGCCCCACCGCGACGGCGCCCTGCGCAGAAAAAAAGCCCGCAACCTTTCGATTGCGGGCTTTCCGGACGGATGGTCGGCGTGGCGGGATTCGAACTCGCGACCCCTTGCACCCCATGCAAGTGCGCTACCAGGCTGCGCTACACGCCGACAAGCCTTGCATTATACCGTGCAATGACCCGGCGTTCAGGCGTGGACGCTCAGCAGGTCACGGATTTCCTGCAGCTCCCGCCGCATGTCGACCAGCAGCCCGGCCCTGGGTCTTGCGGTCTCCGCCAGCACAGCGCCGTTCAGGCCCGGTCCTTCATCGTCCGGCGGATCGATGTCGACATCCTGTTCCGTCTCCGCCTGCTGGGCCTGGCGCCTGCGCTCCCGGTCGTCCTGCGCCAGTTCCTGCAGCTTGTTGCGGGCACCGCTGATGGTGAAACCCTGGTCGTACAAAAGTTCGCGGATGCGGCGGATCATCAGCACCTCATGGTGCTGGTAGTAACGCCGGTTGCCCCGGCGCTTCATCGGCCTCAACTGGGTGAACTCCTGCTCCCAATAGCGCAGCACATGCGGCTTGACCCCGCACAGATCCCCCACCTCACCAATGGTGAAGTAGCGCTTGGCGGGAATCGGTGGGAGTGTTTTTTCCATGAAAATCAAGGTGGTACACACCAAACCTTGAATTTACTCTAAGCCGGCGGATCTGTGTGTCGCAGGCGCGGGAAAAATCCGGACGAATGACCGCAAACGCCGGCCCGGCCGACAGGAGGCGCCGTGGAGGCACCGGCGGTCGATGCACACGGAAAACCTACATCGACCGTGCCGGGCTCAGCCAGCGTCAATGGCCGCCTGGACCTGGTCCTTGAGCTTGGGACTGGCGTGGAAGGTCACCACGCGCCGTGCCTCGATGGCGACCGGCTCCCCCGTCCGCGGGTTGCGCCCGGGGCGGGCCGCCTTGGTCCGGATCTGGAAGTTCCCGAAGCCCGAGATCTTCACGTCCTTGCCCTCCACCAGCTGGTCGGTGATCAGGTCGAAGAAGGCGTCGATCATGTCCTTGGATTCGCGCTTGTTCAGACCGATCTGGTCGAACAGCAGCTCGGCCAGTTGCGCCTTGGTCAGGGCAGGCGTCTCCAGGCTTTCAACAGCGAATTCCATCGCAAGGTTCTCCATCCGGGTTCAGGCTCGCAGGCGGGCGGACAGGCGCGTTTGCAGTGCCTTGAGCGCGGTCTGCACGCAGACCTCGATCTCCTCGTCGGTCAGTGTAGCGTCGTCGCGGCTGAGCAGCAGCCGCACGGCCAGGCTTTTTTCGTCGGCGGCGACAGGCCCCGCCGCCGGCGTGCCCTCGGCCAGCTTCTTCGGACGGTACACATCGAACAGCACGGCGTCCCGCAGCCAGGCCACACCGCAACCCAGGATGGTGTCGATGACGGCATCGTGGGTCACCGACTCCTTGACCACGATGGCCAGATCGCGCTGGACCGGCTGGTGGCGGCTGACCGGCGAGAACACCGGCACCTTCCGGTCAAGCACCGCGTCCAGGTCCAGTTCGAACAACACCGGCGCCTGCGGCAGGTCGTATCCCTGGCGCCATCTGGGGTGCAGTTCGCCCACATGGCCGATGCAGCGATCGCCCAGCCAGACGCTGGCACAGCGGCCCGGGTGCATGGCCGGATGCTCGCCCGCCTGAAACACCGGCTGCAGCGGTGCCAGCAAGGCCTGCACATCGCCCTTGACATCGAAGAAGTCGACTGCACGGTCGGCACTGCCCCACTGCAGGCTGTCGACGTCGCCGCAGGCCAGGCCCGCCACACGCATGGGCTGGTCAAACCCGGCCACGGTGCTCACGCTGTCGGTCACGCCCGCGTCCTTGCGGAACACACGGCCCAGTTCGAACAGGCGCACGCGCTGGGCCTTGCGGTCAAGGTTGAACTTGAGCGCCGCCAGCAGGCTGCCCAGCAGCGAGGAGCGCATCACGCTCATCTGGCTGGCGATCGGGTTGAGCAGGCGCACAGGGTCCGTGTTGCCCGCCAGCTCGCGCTCCCAGCGCTCTTCAACGAAGCTGTAGTTGATCGTCTCCTGGTAGCCCAGGGCGGCGAGCAGGCGGCGCACGGCGAACGGGCTGCGCTGTGACTCCAGGCGCGACTGCGGCACCACCGGCGCCAGCGGCGGGGTGTGCGGCAGCGCCTCGTAACCCACCAGCCGCGCCACCTCCTCGATCAGGTCCTCCTCGATCTGGATGTCGAAGCGGTAGGACGGTGGCGTGACGGTGATCAGGCCGTCGCCCTGGGTCAGCGACAGCCCCAGGCGGCCCAGGGCATCGGCGCACTGCGCCTGCGTCAGCGGCATGCCGATCACCTTGGACGCACGGGCCACGCGCAGCGTGACGGGCTGGGGCTGCGGCAGGTTCACCACCAGGTCGTCGATCGGGCCGCACACCGTCTCGGGGGTGCCGCAGATGTCCTGCACCAGCCGGGTGATGCGCTCGATGTGCTCCACCGTCAGCTGCGGGTCCACGCCACGCTCGAATCGGTGGCCGGCGTCGGTGCTGAAGTTGTAGCGGCGCGAGCGGCCGGCAATGGCCTTGGGCCACCAGAAGGCGGCCTCGATGTAGATGTGGCGGGTCTCGTCGGACACGGCGGTGGCATCACCGCCCATGATGCCGGCCAGCGACTCGACCTGCCGGTCATCGGCGATCACGCCGACCTCGCCATCCACCGTGACCGTGTTGCCGTTGAGCAGCCTGAGCTGCTCGCCCGGCCGCCCCCAGCGCACCTCGAGCGCGCCATGGATCTTGTCGAGGTCGAAGATGTGGGACGGGCGACCGAACTCGAACATCACGTAGTTCGAGATGTCCACCAGCGCCGTCACGCTGCGCTGGCCACAACGCGCCAGGCGGTCCACCATCCATTGCGGGGTGGCGGCACGGGTGTTGACGTGGCGCACGATGCGGCCCGAAAAGCGCCCGCACAGGTCGGGGGCTGCGACCTTCACCGGCAGTTTCTCGCTGCAGCCGGTCTTCGCGGGAGGGAAGTCCGGTGTCCTGAGCGGCGCGCCCGTCAGTGCCGCCACTTCACGCGCCACGCCATACACGCTCAGGCAGTGGGCCAGGTTGGGCGTGAGCTTGAGGGTGAACAGGGTGTCGTCCAGGCTCAGGTGCTCCCGGATGTCCTGCCCGAGCGGCGCATCGGCGGCCAGCTCCAGCAGGCCGCCATGGTCCTCGGACAGCCGCAGTTCGCGCGCCGAGCACAGCATGCCCTGGCTTTCGACGCCGCGCAGCTTGCCCAGCTTGATCTGGAACGCCTTGCCGTCCTCGCCCGGCGGCAGCTCGGCACCCACCAGCGCACAGGGCACGCGGATGCCCGCCCGTGCATTGGGCGCACCACAGACAATGTTCAGCAGCGCGCCCTGCCCCACATCCACCTGGCACACGCGCAGGCGGTCGGCATTGGGGTGCTGCGCGGCTTCCTTGATTTCACCCACCACCACACGGCTGAACGGCGGTGCCACCGGGCGCAGCTCTTCCACCTCCAGACCGGCCATGGTCAGGGTGTCGGCCAGTTGCTCGGTGCTCAGCGGCGGATTGCAGAACTCACGCAGCCAGGATTCCGGAAATTGCATGTTCGTCTTCTCTTCTGGTCGGGTAACGCCGGCTCAACGGAACTGGGACAGGAAGCGCACATCGCCGTCGAAGAACAGGCGCAGGTCGTTGACGCCGTAGCGCAGCATCGTGAAGCGGTCCAGTCCCATGCCGAAGGCAAAGCCGATGTGCTTCTCGGGGTCCAGGCCCATGTTGCGCACCACGGCCGGGTGCACCTGGCCGGAACCGGCCACCTCCAGCCAGCGGCCGGCCAGCGGGCCGCTCTGGAACTGGATGTCGATCTCCGCGCTCGGCTCGGTGAACGGAAAGAAGCTGGGGCGGAAACGCAGCACCAGGTCCTCGCGCTCGAAGAAGGTGCGGCAGAACTCGGTGAACAGGAACTTCAGGTCCTTGAAACTCACGTTCTCGCCGATCCACAGGCCCTCGCACTGGTGGAACATGGGCGAATGCGTGGCGTCGCTGTCCACGCGGTAGGTGCGGCCGGGTGCGATGACGCGGATTTCCGGCATCGGTTCGCCGGCGTCCAGGCGTGCTCGATGCTGCTGCACATGCTGCAGCGCATGCCGCACCTGCACCGGGCTGGTGTGGGTGCGCAGCAGATTGGGGGCCTTTGCACTGCCGCCCTCCACGTAGAACGTGTCGTGCATGGAGCGCGCCGGATGGTCCTCGGGCGTGTTCAGGGCCGTGAAGTTGAACCAGTCGGTCTCGATCTCGGGCCCCTGGGCGATCTCGAAGCCCATGGAGCCGAAGATCGCCTCCAGCCGCTCCATGGTCAGCGACACCGGGTGCAGCCCACCCTGCCCGCGCGCACGGCCGGGCAGCGTCACGTCCAGCGCCTCGGCGCGAAGCTGCTGCTGCAGCTCGGCCTCGGCCAGGGCCTGGCGACGTTCGGCCAGCGCCGCCTCGACCGCCTGTTTGGCCAGGTTGATCGCCGCGCCGCGGGATTTCTTCTCTTCCACCGACAGCGCCGCCATGCCCTTCATCAGCTCGGTGATGCGACCCGCCTTGCCGAGGAAGCGTGCCTTGGCGTTCTCCAGCTCGGCCGGTGTTGCTGCCTGCGAAAAGTCGTCGCGGGCGCTGGCGACCAGTGCGTCCAACTCGTTCATGTGGGAATCCGGATGAAAACAAAAAAAGGGGTGGAACCCTTGCAAGCCCCAACCCCTTCGAGCGCTGCCCGTGACCGCCCGGCGGGAACGCCGGACGATCCGGGTGACCCGTGAATCAAGCGGCCAGCTTGGCCTTGACCTGCTCCACGATGCTGCCGAAGGCAGCCTGGTCGTTCACCGCCAGATCGGCCAGGACCTTGCGGTCGATTTCGATCTGCGCCTTCTTCAGGCCGTTGGCGAACTGGCTGTAGGTCAGGCCGCAGGCACGGGCCGCCGCATTGATACGCGCGATCCACAGCTGGCGGAACACACGCTTCTTGGTACGGCGGTCGCGATAGGCGTACTGGCCGGCCTTCATCACCGCCTGCTTGGCGACGCGGAAGACATTGCCGCGGCGGCCGCGGAAACCTTTGGCCAGGGCCAGGACCTTCTTGTGACGGGCGCGAGCCGTGACACCACGTTTGACGCGAGGCATAGAGTTCTCCTTGTTCGTCGTTGATCAGAGGCCGGCCATCACAGCCCGGCAAAGGGCAGCATCTGTGCCATGTGACCCATGTTGGTCTCATGCACATTCACCGCACCCCGCAGGTGGCGCTTGTTCTTGGTGGTCTTCTTGGTCAGGATGTGACGCTTGAAGGCCTGACCGCGTTTGACGGTCCCGCCCGGACGAACGCGAAAACGCTTCTTCGCGCTGCTCTTGGTCTTCATTTTGGGCATGTTCATGCTCCTTCTTCATTTGTGCTCGTGAGGCGCCGCGAACCTTCCGCGGTCTTGTTGGCCCCGAGCCACTTCTGAGGTTTGCCTTGCGGCTCCCCTTGAGTGGCAAGCGGCCGGTCTCTCGACCAGCCGCCTGTCACACGATCCGGCGGGGACCAACCCGCCGGAACGATGCTGTCACTGTCTCAGGCAGCCGCCTGGGCTGCCCCTTCCGGTGTGCCCGCCTTGGCGGTGCCACCTCCGGCCTTCTTCCTGCCCGGCGCGATCATCATGATCATCTGCCGGCCCTCGAGCTTGGGAAACTGCTCGACCACGATCGAATCGCCCAGCTCGTCACGGATCCGGTTGAGCAGGGCCAGGCCCAGCTCCTGGTGCGTGATCTCGCGGCCGCGAAAGCGCAGCGTGACCTTGCACTTGTCTCCGTCATCGAGGAAACGCCGGATGTTGCGCATCTTGATGTTGTAGTCGCCGTCGTCGGTACCGGGCCGGAACTTGATTTCCTTGACCTCGATGACCTTCTGCTTGGCCTTGGCTTCCGCCGCCTTCTTCTGCTCCTGGTACTTGAACTTGCCGTAGTCCATCAGGCGACACACCGGAGGCGTGGCCGTGGCAGCGATTTCCACCAGGTCCACATCCAGCTCACCGGCCATGCGCAGCGCTTCCTGCAGACTGACGATGCCCAGGGGCTCGTTCTCGGGGCCGTTGAGGCGGACCTCGGGGGCCATGATCTCACGGTTCAGTCGGTGTGCACGCTCTTCACGCTGGCGGCGGTCGCGAAAGTTGGTAGCTATGGTGTGTTCCTTTACGTGGACGGACGAGGGTGCGTGCAAAGGTTTGCCTGCTCAGCCGGGGCGGGCATCACCTCTGCGTTTGCATCTCAAACCCGGGATGAAATGTCGGCCGCGATGAGTTCCGAAAACTGCTGCAGCGGCATGACACCGAGGTCCTTGTTGCCTCGGGCCCGCACGGCGACGGCGCCGGACGCCTTTTCCTTGTCGCCCACGACCAGGATGTAAGGCACCTTTTGCAACGCGTGCTCCCGTATTTTATACGTGATTTTCTCGTTGCGCAGGTCCGTCTCCAACCTAAGCCCTTGTTTTTGCAACGTTTTCGCCACTTCCCGGACGTAATCGGCCTGCGCATCGGTGATTCCGGCCACCACCACCTGCACGGGCGCCAGCCAGACCGGCAAAGCGCCCGCATGCTGCTCGATCAGGATGCCGATGAAGCGTTCCAGGCTGCCCACGATCGCCCGGTGCAGCATCACGGGGCGCTGCCGCGAGCCGTCCTCGGCCACATACTCGGCATCGAGCCGCTCGGGCATAGAGAAGTCGACCTGCATGGTGCCGCACTGCCACTGGCGCCCGATGGCGTCCTTGAGCGTGTACTCGATCTTGGGTCCGTAGAACGCGCCGTCCCCCGGGGCGATCTCGAAGGCGCAGCCCGAGCGGCGCAGGCTTTCCATGAGTGCATGCTCGGCCTTGTCCCAGCTCTCGTCCGAGCCGATGCGGGCCTCGGGGCGCGTGGCCACCTTGTAGATGATGTCCTCGAAGCCGAAATCCCGATAGACCTTCTGCAGCAGCGCCGTGTAGGCCACGCACTCGTCGAGGATCATGTCCTCGGTGCAGAAGATGTGGCCGTCGTCCTGGGTGAAGGCACGCACGCGCATGATGCCGTGCAGGCCGCCGCTGGGCTCATTGCGGTGGCACTGGCCGAACTCGCCATAGCGCAGCGGCAGGTCGCGGTAGCTCTTGATCCCCTGTTTGTAGATGAGGATGTGCCCGGGACAGTTCATCGGCTTGAGCGCGTAGTCGCGCTTCTCCGACTCCGTGGTGAACATGTTGTCGCGGTACTTGTCCCAGTGCCCCGTCTTTTCCCACAGCGTCCGCTCCAGGATCTGGGGGCCCTTGACCTCCTGGTAGCCGTTGTCACGGTAGACGCGGCGCATGTACTGTTCGACCTCCTGCCAGAGGGTCCAGCCCTTGGGGTGCCAGAACACCGTGCCGGGGCTGTGCTCATCGAGATGGAACAGGTCAAGCTCGCGGCCGAGCCTGCGGTGGTCGCGCTTCTCCGCCTCCTCGAGCATGGTCAGGTACTGCTGCAGCTCCTCCTTGGTCGCCCAGGCGGTGCCGTAGATGCGCTGGAGCATCTCGTTGCGGTGATCGCCGCGCCAGTAGGCGCCCGCCACCTTCATCAGCTTGAAATGGCGCAGCTTGCCGGTGCTGGGCACATGGGGACCACGGCACAGGTCCTCGAAACCACCCTCCCGGTACAGCGAGACGTCCTCGTTGGCGGGGATGCTGGCAATGATCTCGGCCTTGTAGTGCTCGCCCATCGCCTTGAAATGGGCAACGGCCTCGTCGCGCGGCAGCACGCGCCGCACCACCGGCTCGTCCCTGGCAGCCAGCTCGGCCATCTTCTTCTCGATCGCGGCCAGATCCTCGGGTGTGAACGGCCGCCGGTAAGAGAAGTCGTAGTAGAAGCCGTTGTCGATGACAGGGCCGATGGTGACCTGCGCCTCCGGGAACAGCTCCTTGACCGCATAGGCCAGCAGGTGTGCGGTGGAGTGACGGATCATCTCCAGCCCGTCGGCGTCCTTGGCGGTCACGATGGCAAGAGGCACATCCTCGGTGATCAGGTGACTGGTGTCCACCAGCCTGCCGGCGACCCTGCCACCCAGGGCGGCCTTGGCCAGGCCGGCACCGATGGACGCGGCGACCTCGGCCACCGTCACCGGGCCGGAAAACTGGCGCTGGGATCCGTCGGGAAGCGTGATGTTGGGCATGGCATCGGGTCCGGAAAAACAAAAGCGCGGCCGGAACCGCGCTTGAGAAGGTGAACGAGGGCAGACAGGCAGGCGCGAACTGCGGGCCTCAGCGGGCCGGTGTGGCTTCCGGGGAAGTTCGCGGTGTCATAACCGGAGTGCCTTTCTCGCTCTTGTCACTGAACAAAACACAATTTTCCCACAAAAAAGCCCGGGGCGTGCCCGGGCTCGTGTCCCCTCGGCCTCTGCGGGCCTTCGGATCAGTGGAACTGCTCTTCTTCGGTCGAGCCGGTCAGGGCCTTCACGCTGGACGAACCGCCCTGGATCACGGTGGTCACGTCGTCAAAGTAGCCGGCGCCGACTTCCTGCTGGTGGGAGACGAAGGTGTAGCCCTTCTCGCGCGCCTTGAACTCGGGCTCCTGCACCATCTCGGTGTAATGCTTCATGCCTTCGCCGCGGGCATAGGCGTGGGCAAACTGGAAGGTGTTGAACCAGTTGATGTGGATGCCGGCCAGCGTGATGAACTGGTACTTGTAGCCCAGCGCCGACAGCTCGTCCTGGAACTTGGCGATGGTCGCGTCGTCCAGGTTCTTCTTCCAGTTGAACGAGGGCGAGCAGTTGTAGGACAGCAGCTTGCCCGGGCAGGCGGCGTGCACGGCCTGGGCAAATTCGCGGGCGAAGCCCAGGTCGGGCGTGCCGGTCTCGCACCAGACCAGGTCGGCGTAGGGCGCGTAGGCCACGCCGCGGCTGATGGCCTGCTCCAGGCCGTTCTTGACACGGTAGAAACCTTCCTGGGTGCGCTCACCGGTCAGGAACGGCTTGTCGTTGGCGTCGTGGTCGCTGGTGAGCAGGTTGGCGGCCTCGGCGTCGGTACGGGCCAGGATCAGGGTCGGCACGCCCATGGTGTCGGCGGCGAAGCGGGCGGCGATCAGTTTCTCGCAGGCTTCCTGGGTCGGCACCAGCACCTTGCCACCCATGTGGCCGCACTTCTTCACGGCTGCCAGCTGATCCTCGAAGTGAACGCCTGCAGCGCCTGCGGCGATCATGTTCTTCATCAGCTCGAAGGCGTTGAGCACGCCGCCGAAACCGGCTTCGGCGTCAGCCACGATGGGCAGGAAGTAGTCGATGAACTCGGGCGAACCGGGCTCGATGCCGCGGCTCCACTGGATCTCGTCGGCACGCTTGAAGGTGTTGTTGATGCGCCGAACCATGGTCGGCACCGAGTCGTAGGCGTACAGCGACTGGTCGGGGTACATGGTTTCGCTGGTGTTGCCATCGGCAGCGACCTGCCAGCCCGACAGGTACACGGCCTCCAGGCCCGCCTTGGCCTGCTGCATGGCCTGGCCGGCGGTGATGGCGCCGAAGGCGTTCACATAGCCCTTCTTGGCACCGCCATTGACCTTGGCCCACAGCTTTTCGGCTCCGCGCTGGGCGAAGGTGTACTCGGGCTGCACGCTGCCGCGCAGGCGCACGACGTCGGCGGCCGAGTAGCCGCGCTTGACGCCCTTCCAGCGGGGGTTGGTGGCCCAGTCCTTTTCCAGGGCTTCGATCTGCTGTTGGCGGCTCAGTTGCTCGTTGAGGGATTGAGGCATGACACTCTCCGTGGGTTGACAAAGGATGGCCGGCCATCACGCATGCAAGCACGATGCCGTTGCCTCTAGTTTAAGTCTTATACAAGACTGATTTTGCCTCTTATGTCTTATATAAGACATTTATTTTTCCATTCAAAATCAAACACTTTCGCCGGCATTTTCCTGATATGAAATTTTGTTTCTCATATCAAGAAAATCTGCGGCAGCGCAACATGACCTGAATCCACATTGTGAAAAGGCATTTCTCCTCAACCCGCAAGCCCGGCTTCAGGCATGATGCCGCCGGTACACCGATGCCATGACACCGAATTCCCCGCCCCTCTGGCTGGCCTACATCGCCCTGGCCCTGAGCATGTCCCTGGTGGGCAGCTATGTGGCGCTGTCCAAGCCCCTGGTGCTCCTGTTCCCCGTGTTTCTGCTCGCCTGGCTGAGGTTCGGCATCGGGGCCCTGGCGATGGCGACCTGGCTGCGAAGGCCGGCCGGCGAAACTCCCATGACGCCACGCACGCGCTGGCTGCTGTTCCTGGAGTCCTTCCTGGGCAACTTCCTGTTCTCCATCTGCATGCTGTACGGGGTGAGCATGACCACGGCGGTCGCGGCGGGTGTGGTCATGTCTTCGATACCCGCGGTGGTGGCGGTGCTCAGCTGGCTCTTCCTGCGCGAGCGCATCGGTGGCCGCACGCTGTTGGCCATCTCCTGTGCCGCCGTGGGCATCGGCCTGTTCTCGATCGAGAGGAACGCGAATGGCACACCTGCCGAAAGCACGCGGATGTGGCTGGGCAATATGCTGGTGTTCGCCGCCGTGGTGTGCGAGGCCGCCTATGTCGTGATCGGCAAGCACCTCACCGGCGGGCTGGGGCCCAGGCGCATCGCCGCCCTGATCAATCTCTGGGGGTTTGCACTGGTCACCCCCATGGGACTCTGGTGGGCGCTGCGCTTCGATTTCGGCGCCGTGGACGGCGGCAGCTGGCTGCTGTTGCTGTTCTATGGTCTGGCGGCCAGTGTCTGGACAGTCTGGTTGTGGATGACCGGCCTCAAGAGCGTGCCGGCGTCCCGGGCGGGTGTGTTCACGGTGATGCTGCCGATCAGCGCGGCCGTGGTGGGCGTGCTGTTCCTCGGCGAGCGTCTGACCCCCATGCAACTGCTGGCCTTCGGCATAGCCCTGCTCGGCCTGCTTCTGGCCACCCTGCCCGCGCGGCGGGCGCCTGGCACCTGATCAGGCGCACCAGAGCCCGGTCGGGTTGGTGATGCCCATCCAGAGGGCCCAGCCGGAGGTCAGAGCCAGGGCCACCCCGCCCAGACGGATGCCCCAGCCTCCGGAGCGGGCCTGATTGAGCCGCAGCAACAGCCACGGACCCGCGGTCAGGGAAACGGACGTGCCCAGCGAGAACAGGGCCATGATGATGGAGCCATCGACGGCGTTGGCCGACAGGGACGCCACCAGCAGGGCCGAATACAGGAGACCGCACGGCATCAGCGCCCACGCCAGCCCGAGGAAGACAGGCGCCCGGGAGCCCATCCGGGTGAGCACCGGTCGGGCCTTGCGCCAGATGCCCTGCCCCAGGCTGTCGATCCAGGCCGGCTGCCTGGCGTGCCAGACCAGCGCCAGACCCAGCAGCAGGGCCGCCACGTGGACCATCGTCCACAGAGGGCGGATCACGGTGGTGTTGGTTCCCAGCCAGGCCAGCCCCTGCACCGAGCCGGCTGCAAATGCCCCGAACAGGGCGTATCCCAGCATGCGGCTGGCCTGGAAGCTCAGCAGCGCCAGGCCGCTTCGCTGGCCGGCCGCCCGGCTGATGCCTGCGCACGCAGCGCCGCACATGGCCACACAGTGGGGCCCGCCGACCAGGCCCATGATGAGGGCCGATACCGCCATGGATGTCTGCATCGAAGGACTCTAGCTGCCGACCGGAAGGTGCACCGGACAGGTCATGGACGGCGCTCAGATGATCCTGGAGAACCGGGCCCGGTCCAGATCCACCTGCAGGTTCTTGTCGAACACCATCGCGATCGCACGGACCAGGTACCAGCCGGTCGGCGTCACCTCGATGCCGGTGTCGCCCAGGGTCACCAGCCCCTGCTCGGCCATGCCCTCCAGGACCTCCAGCTCGCGCGCGAAGTAAGACTTGAAATCGATCAGGTGTCCCAGCTCGATGGACTCGAACTGCAACTGCCCCTGGCACATGATCGCCATGATGACCGACCGCCGCAGCAGGTCGTCGCGCGTGAGGGCCAGGCCCCGCACGACCGGCAGCCGCCCCTGGTCGAGCGCGTCGTAGTATTCGTCCAGCGTCTTGGCATTCTGGCTGTAGGTGGCACCGATGCGTCCGATGGCCGACACGCCCAGCGCGATCAGGTCGCAGTCGGGTTGTGTGCTGTAGCCCTGGAAGTTGCGGTGCAGGCGCCCCTGCCGCTTGGCCACCGCCAGCGCGTCGTCGGGCAGGGCGAAATGGTCCATCCCGACGTAGACGTAACCGGCACCGATCAGCGTGTCCAGCGAGGCCGCCAGCATCGCCAGCTTGTCCCCTCCGCTGGGCAGTTCGGCCGCGATGATGCGTCGTTGCGGCTTGAAGCGTGCAGGAAGATGGGCGTACGCATACAGCGCGATCCGGTCCGGCCTGAGCGCATTGACCTGGGCCAGGGTGCGGGCAAAAGACTCGGGCGTCTGCAGGGGCAGACCGTAGATCAGGTCCACGTTGACCGACTCGAAGCCGATCTTCCTGGCCGTCTCGACCAGGGAGAACACCTGCTCGGCGGGCTGGATCCGGTGCACGGCTTTCTGGACCGCCGGGTCGAAGTCCTGGACACCGAAGCTCAGCCGGTTGAAGCCCAGCCGGGCCAGCGTCTGCAGCCGCTGGTCGGTCACCGTCCTGGGGTCGACCTCGATCGAATACTCCCCTCCCGGCACCAGGGTGAAATGCCGGCGGATCATGCTCATCAGGTCTTCCAGCTCGGCATCGGACAGGAAGGTCGGCGTGCCGCCCCCCAGATGCAGCTGCGAGACGTTGTGCCCCTGGCCGAAGTGCTGCACCTGCAGCTCCACCTCGCGCGAGAGGTAGCGCAGGTACTCGGCGGCCCGCTCATGGTGCTTGGTGATGACCTTGTTGCAGGCGCAGTAATAGCAGACCGACTCGCAGAAGGGGATGTGCACGTAGAGCGACAGCGGCAGGGCCATCGAGCCGGCCCGGCGCTGCTCCAGCGCCTGCACATAGTCTTGATCGGTGAACGCCTCGACAAAACGGTCGGCCGTGGGGTACGAGGTGTACCGCGGCCCGGGAATGTCGTAGCGCTTGAGCAGCTCGCTCGGGATGACGTGACTCACTGATGCTTCTCCGATGGGGCTTCCAAATGTGCACCAGGAGCGGCCAGCGGCCCTTGATCTTCATCAAGACAAGGGCCGCACCCGGCCGCCGAACCCTGTACCGCCGGGGGTTCCTCGACAGCAGAGGCCGCCATCGGTTAAGCTTTCAGCAGATTTTCCGGTGTTTTTATGGACGTTCACAGCATCAAGGTCGCCTGTTCGAGTTGCAACCTGAGGGAGCTCTGCCTCCCCATGGGCCTGAATCCGGACGAGATGGAGAAGCTCGACAGCGTGATTTCCTCGCGCCGCCGGGTCAAGCGCGGGACCGCCCTCTTCAACACCGGCGACAAGTTCACCTCCCTGTACGCGGTGCGCTCGGGGTTCTTCAAGACCTGCGTGACCACCGCCGACGGCCGGGACCAGGTCACCGGCTTCCAGATGACGGGCGAGATCATCGGGCTGGACGGCATCGTCAGCGACCACCACTCCTGCGACGCCATCGCGCTCGAGGATGCCGAAGTCTGCGTGATGCCTTTCGACCAGGTGGAGCAGCTCTCCCGCGAGTTCACCACCCTGCAGCACCATGTCCACAAGATCATGAGCCGCGAGATTGTTCGAGACCACTCGGTCATGCTGCTGCTGGGCTCGATGCGGGCCGAAGAGCGCCTGGCGGCCTTTCTGCTGAACCTGGTCCAGCGCCTGCACGCAAGGGGCTTTTCCCAGTCGGAGCTCATCCTGCGCATGACGCGCGAAGAGATCGGCAGCTACCTGGGCATGAAGCTGGAGACGGTCAGCCGGACCTTCTCCAAGTTCGTCGAGGAAGGCATCATCGAGGTCAAGCAGCGCTACGTGCACATCAAGAACACGGACGGGCTCAGGCAGATCGTGAACCCGCAGGCCGGCCGCTGCTGAACGCGGCTGCCGTCAGCGGCAGCCACCCTCGCGCGCGCAGTCAGCCGGACGCTCCCCGGGCGGCACCGGGCAGCGGTTGACCTCGAACGGCGACATCGACAGCAGCGCGGTGAGCGCACTCGAAGCCATGGTCATGATCCAGAACACGAAGAAGGCCACCGTGTAGACCGCCTGGCGCGAGAACCCGAGCGGCTCGCCGTTCCAGTGAAGATCGCTCGGATCGACCAGGGCAAACACCAGCATCTCGAGCACGGCGGCCACGAGAAAGGCCGGCCAAGCGATCCACATCAGGCGCCGGGTCCACATGGGCAGGTCTCCTTGAATGCCAGGACGATCAGTCGGCCTTGAGGATGACCGGCGCAGCCGCATTGTTGCGTGCCTGCCGGGCCGGCTGCAGCTTGATCAGGGCTTCCATGCGTTCCTCCCCCTGCAAATGGGCCGGAATGCTCTTGAGGTCGCGCTCATAGGCAGCCTTGTCGAGAACGGGATCGTTGCCCATGACCTTCACCGCAATCACCGCAGC
>SBFS01000012.1 GCA_006227825.1 Burkholderiales bacterium
CGCTGGGCTTCCTCCAGGGCCTTGCGGTCGCTGATCTCGAAGGCCGTCCCGGCCATGTAGGTCATGCGCCCGTCGGGGTCCCGCAGGCCGCTGGCGTAGGCCTCGAACCAGCGGTAGGTGCCGCTGGCGTCCCGTGCCCGGAACTCCATCTGGAACGGCCGCTCGCCCTTGAGGAACAAGCGTATCTGCCAGCGAAGGCGCGGCAGGTCTTCCGGGTGCACCACCTCGGCGAAGACCTCGTTCAAGGGGGCTGCCGCGTCGAGGTCGTGTCCGAGACGCAGGAAGAACTCCCGGCCAGGGCTGAAGCCACCCTCCTGTTCGAAGTCCCATTCCCAGACCTGCCCGTGCGCTGCCGCCAGCCGGAAGCGCAGCTCGCTGCGCTCCAGGGCGCGCTGGTCGAGTTCGAGCTGGGTGACATCCCGGAACATGAGCAGCAGCCGGTCATGGCCATCCACCTGCACCCGCTCGGCGCTGTAGCGCACATGAACCTCCCGGCCGTCGGGCCGGACGCTGGTGCCCGCCTGGTTGCGCACCTGCCCGCCGCTGGCCAGTGCATCGAGCAGGGCCTGCCGCCCTTCGCCGGAGCGCCACAGGCCCAGTTCGGTGGATGTGCGGCCAATCATGTCCTCGCGCCTGCGACCGAACAGCTCGCAGAACGCGTCGTTGACCAGCAGCAGGCGGCCGCTTTCCCAGTCGCCGAGGCTCATGGGGTCCGGGGCGGCCATGAAGACCGACTCGAAGAGGCGCTGGGCCGCGTCGCGGCGGGCTTCGGCGTCCCTGCGCTCGGTGATGTCGCGGCTGACCACCAGCACCGTCGGGGTCTGACCGGCCTCGCCGGGTTCCAGCGTGACCTGCGATTCCCAGTGGCGGTCACCGAGCGGGCCCGCATAGTCGAAACGAAGGGTTTCGCCCTGGCCGGTGGCGAACACGCGCGCCAGGCAGGCCATCCATTGCTCGGCAACGCTGTCGGGCGCGCCGGTCTCGGCGAGACTCTTGCCGATCATGTCCTTCGGCGCGAGCCCGGTGGCCTTCTGCACCGCGGGGTTGATGTAGAGGATACGGCCTTCGCGATCGTAGCGGCCGATCACGTCGGGCAGGTGGCCGGTCAGGGTCTGGAAATGCCGCTCGCTGCGGCGCAGCTCGCGCATCGAGCGTGCCAGACGCCAGCTGCCCCAGCCCATGGCGGTGGCCACCAGCACGGTCAGCAGCACGGCCCAGGGCAGGAGCGCGTACCAGCCCGCCAGCACGCCCTCGGTGCCCAGGGCGTAGACCACCATCAGGCGCTGGCCGGGCGCAGCCAGCTGGCGGTAGCCGACGATGCGCCGGACGCCGTCGATACGCGCCTCGGCCTCGAACACACCGGAGGGCGAGCGCGCCACCGCGGTGGCCAGATGTCCGCGGACGGTGACGCCCTGTTCGGAGCTGATGGTCGGATACCGGGCCAGCACGGTGGTGGCGCCGTCATCGTCAATGCGGAACAGGCTCATGCTGCTGCCCTCGGGCATGACTTCCGAGGCGAACCGCGACAGCAGGGCATCCCGGGACAGGCGCACTTGCCAGGTCTCGGTGCCCCCGGCCGTCGGGCGAAGCCAGGTCAGCGGCACGTGCCACGCGCCAGACTCCTGTTGCGGCAGGCCCGGCAACCACTGGTTCGGGGGGGCAGGCTGGCCTGGCGCATCGGCAGCGTCGAGCCTGTGCAGGTCGAAGGGCAGGGCCAGCGAGTCGACCAGGGGGTGGTGAACACCCAGCCGGCCCTCTTGTGCCGAGTGAGGCCCATGGGCGGACATCTCGATGGCGGCCTGCGCCATGCGAAGTGTCTGCTCCAGTTCGATGGCCAGGCGCTGGACCTCCCGCTGGGCCTGGGCCTGGGCCCGCTTGAGGCTGTAGTCGCGCTGGGACAGGAGCAGGCCGGCCGACAGCACCAGCAGGAGCAGGATGGCCAGCGCCGAAATCGCGGCCAGCCACCGGTTGCCCGACTGGCCATGCACACCATGGTGCGTCGCCAGCGCGCGGTCACGCGCGTCACGCTGTCGCGCGAGGGATCTGCGGGGCGTGTTCATGGGGGCGTGGCAGCGGTGGGGTCGGCGAAAAACCTCTGCAGCCAGTCTATCAGGCCACCCATGCTCCCGATACCCGGGACAGGCAGCCTTTCAGCCCCCAGTTCTCCGCGCTCTGGGGGAGCCCGTCACCGGGGCAACCCGCCCCTCACATGCTGCGCCGGTACTGGCCGCCCACCTCGAACAGCGCGGCGGTGATCTGCCCCAGCGAGCAGACGCGCACCGCGTCCATCAGCACCTCGAAAACGTTGGTGTTGTCGATGACCGCCTGCTTGAGCCGGGCCAGCATGGCCGGGGCCTCGCCGGCGTGGCGGGCATGGAAGTCGGCCAGCCGCGCCAGCTGCGACTGCTTTTCCTCCTCGGTCGAGCGGGCCAGCTCGATCGACTCGGGCACCGGATCGCCGTGCGGATTGCGGAAGGTGTTGACCCCGATGATGGGGTGCTCGCCGGTGTGCTTGAGCATCTCGTAGTGCATGCTCTCTTCCTGGATCTTGCTGCGCTGGTAGCCGGTCTCCATGGCACCCAGCACGCCGCCGCGCTCGGCGATCTTCTCGAACTCGGCCAGCACCGCCTCCTCGACCAGCTCGGTCAGCTCGTCGATGATGAAGGCGCCCTGGTTGGGGTTCTCGTTCTTGGCCAGGCCCCACTCGCGGTTGATGATGAGCTGGATCGCCATCGCGCGGCGCACCGACTCCTCGGTCGGCGTGGTGATCGCCTCGTCGTATGCGTTGGTGTGCAGGCTGTTGCAGTTGTCGTAGATGGCGATCAGCGCCTGCAAGGTTGTGCGGATGTCGTTGAAGGCGATCTCCTGCGCGTGCAGGCTGCGGCCGCTGGTCTGGATGTGGTATTTCAACTTCTGAGACCGCTCATTCGCGCCGTACTTCTCCTTCATCGCCACCGCCCAGATGCGGCGCGCCACGCGGCCGAGCACCGTGTATTCCGGGTCCATGCCGTTGCTGAAGAAGAACGACAGGTTGGGCGCGAAGTCGTCGATGTGCATGCCGCGCGCCAGGTAGGCTTCGACGAAGGTGAAGCCGTTGGACAGCGTGAAGGCGAGCTGGCTGATCGGGTTGGCGCCTGCTTCGGCGATGTGGTAGCCGCTGATGGACACCGAGTAGAAGTTGCGCACGTCGTGGTGCACGAAGTACTCGGCGATGTCGCCCATCACCTTGAGCGAGAACTCGGTGCTGAAGATGCAGGTGTTCTGACCCTGGTCTTCCTTCAGGATGTCGGCCTGCACCGTGCCACGCACATTGGCGAGCACCCACTCCCTGATCTTGGCCGTCTCGGTGTCGGTCGGCTCGCGGCCGTTGTCGGCCTTGAACCGGTCGATCTGCTGGTCGATGGCCGTGTTCATGAACATGGCCAGGATCGACGGTGCCGGCCCGTTGATGGTCATGGACACGCTGGTGCTCGGGCTGCACAGGTCAAAGCCCGAATACAGCACCTTCATGTCGTCCAGGGTGGCGATGCTCACGCCCGAATTGCCCACCTTGCCGTAGATGTCGGGGCGCGGGTCGGGGTCGTTGCCGTACAGCGTGACCGAGTCGAAGGCGGTCGACAGGCGCTTGGCCGGCATGCCTTCGCTGACCAGCTTGAAGCGCCGGTTGGTGCGGAAGGCGTCGCCCTCGCCGGCGAACATGCGGGTGGGGTCCTCGTTTTCGCGCTTGAAGGCGAACACACCGGCGGTGTAGGGGTAGCTGCCCGGCACGTTCTCCAGCATCAGCCACTTGAGGATCTCGCCGTGGTCCTCGTACTGGGGCAGGGCCACCTTGCGGATGGTGTTGCCCGAGAGGGTGGTGTGCGTGAGCCGGGTGCGGATCTCCTTGTCGCGGATCTTCACCACGTACTCGTCGCCGGCATAGGCCTTCTGCATTTGCGGCCACTGCGCCAGCAGCTTCCTGGCGTCGGTGTCCAGGTGCAGCTCGCGCTGGCTGGCCAGATCGAGGGCGGCTTCGGAGGCCTTGGGCCGGTGCGGCTTGTCCTGTGCCAGCATGGCGGCGGCTGCTCTGAGCTGCTGGATCTCGCGCGCCAGGGCCGCCTGGGCGCGTGCGCGCTGCTTGTAGCCGCGCACCGTGTCGGCGATCTCGGCCAGGTAGCGGGTGCGCGCGCCCGGCACGATGGCCCGCTGGTTGGTGCTGTGGCGCACATCCACCAGGGGCAACCGGCCTTCGGCCAGCGCCAGACCCTTCTCGGCCAGGCGCGCCTTGATGGCCTGGTAGAGCGCGGTGACGCCGTCGTCGTTGAAGCGGCTGGCCATGGTGCCGAAGACCGGCATCTGCTCGGGTGCCACGGTGAAGGCCTCCCGGTTGCGCTGCACCTGCTTGGCCACGTCGCGCAGGGCGTCCTGCGCGCCCTTGCGGTCGAACTTGTTGATGGCCACGAACTCGGCGAAGTCGAGCATGTCGATCTTCTCGAGCTGGCTGGCCGCGCCGAACTCGGGCGTCATCACGTACATCGGGATGTCCACGTGCGGCACGATGGCCGCGTCACCCTGGCCGATGCCCGAGGTCTCGACGATGACGAGGTCGAACCCGGCCACCTTGCAGGCTGCCACCACATCCGGCAGCGCGGCGCTGATCTCGCTGCCGGCCTCGCGGGTGGCCAGGCTGCGCATGTAGATGCGCTGGCCCTTCTGCCAGGGTCCGATCGCATTCATCCGGATGCGGTCGCCCAGCAGGGCGCCGCCGCTCTTGCGCCGCGAGGGGTCGATGGAGATCACCGCCACCCGCAGTTCGTCGTCCTGGTCCAGGCGCAGCCGGCGGATCAGCTCGTCGGTCAGGCTGGACTTGCCCGCACCGCCGGTGCCCGTGATGCCCAGCACCGGCGTCCCGCAGCCCGCCGCGGTCTGGCGCAGGGTCTCCACCAGCGCCGCGTCCGCCCTCTGGTTCTCGAGCGCGGTGATCAGTTGCGCCAGGGCGCGCCAGTTCATTTCGCCGTGGCCCCGGATGGCATCCAGATCCTTGGGCGCCAGCGCGCTGATGTCCTTGTCGCAGCGCATGATCATCTCGCCGATCATGCCCTGCAGGCCCATCTTCTGGCCGTCCTCCGGGCTGTAGATGCGGCCCACGCCATAGGCGTGCAGCTCTCGGATCTCGGCCGGCACGATCACGCCGCCGCCGCCGCCGAAGACCTGGATGTGCTCCCCGCCGCGCGCCCTGAGCAGATCGACCATGTACTTGAAGTACTCCACATGGCCACCCTGGTAGGAGCTGATGGCGATGCCCTGGGCGTCCTCCTGCAGGGCGGCGGTCACCACCTCGTCCACCGAGCGGTTGTGGCCCAGGTGGATCACCTCGGCGCCCATGCCCTGCAGGATCCGGCGCATGATGTTGATGGCCGCGTCGTGTCCGTCAAACAGGCTGGCGGCGGTGACGAATCGCACCTTGTTCGAGGGACGGTAGCTGGCCAGGGCCTGGAATTGGGCGGACAGGTCGGTCATGGGGGTGTCTCCTGGATCAACGAGGCGGGTGCCTGCGCATATTCTGGTTCCGGATCTTTGCTTTACGTTTACGTAAACGTCAATGTTAACCCGAATGCGGTGCAAGAAGAAAGGGGCGCCCGTGCGCCCCTTTCTTCCCAATGGCCGGCAGGCGGCAACGGCTACGGGCCGTAGACCAGCGAGGGCAGCCAGGTGGCCACACCGGGCACGACCACCACGATGACCAGCGCCAGAACCTGGATGGCCAGGAACACCAGCGAAGAGCGGAAGATCGTGGCCATGCTGATGCTCGGCGGCGCCACCCCGCGGATGTAGAACAGCGCATAGCCGAACGGCGGGCTCAGGAAGCTCATCTGCATGTTCACCAGGTACAGGACGCCGAACCAGAGCACGACCGCGTCGGGCGAAGGTCCTGGCAGGCCGAACAGGCCATCGAAGGTGAGCGACTTGATGATGGGCACGAAGATCGGCACCGCCAGCAGCAGAATGCCCACCCAGTCCAGGAACATGCCCAGGATCACCAGCAGGATCATCATGATCAGCAGGATGCCGTAGCTGCCCAGGCCGGTGCCCAGGATGGTCTCGGTGATGAAGGCCTGGCCGCCCTGCAGGATGTACAGGCCCACGAAGATCGAGGCACCGAAGATGATCCACAGCACCATGGCCGTCGCCTTGAGCGTGGACGTGCTCGCCTGGATCAGGCCTTCGAGCGTGAAGCGCTTGTGCAGCAAGGCCACGCCCACCGCACCGAAGCTGCCCAGGCCCGCGGCTTCCACCGGGGTGGCAATGCCGGCGAAAAGCAGGCCCAGCACGATCAGCACCAGCGCGATCGGCGCCACCAGACCCTTGAGCAAGGCCAGCTTCTGGGCCATGCTCAGCCGCTCCTCGACCGGCACAGGCGGCCCCAGCTTCGGATTGAAGGTGGTGCGCATCACCACGTAGAGGATGTACAGGCCCGACAGGAGCAGGCCCGGCAGCACGCTGCCCAGGTAGAGCTCGCCCACCGACTGCTGGGCCACCACGGCATACAGGATGGCCAGGATCGACGGCGGGATCAGCACCCCCAGCGTGCCGCCGGCCATGATCGAGCCCATCGCGATGGACGGGTCGTAGTTGCGCTTGAGCATGGCCGGCAGCGCGATGATGCCCATGGTCACGATGGCCGCGCCGACCACGCCGACCATGGCCGCCAGGATGGTGGAGGCGACGATGGTGGCCACGGCCAGGCCGCCGTGCAGACCGCCCATCCACTGGTACACGGCGTCGAACAGCTCCTCGATCAGGCCGGCGCGCTCGAGCATCGTCGCCATGAAGATGAACAGCGGAATCGCAGCCAGATCCGGGTTCGTCATCATCGGGAAGATGCGGCTGGGGATGATGTTGAGCATCGCGGCATCCCCCAGCAGGTAGAGGAACACCACGCCCAGGCCACCGGCCACGAAAGCCAGGGGCAGTCCGGCCATGAGCAGTACGAACAGGGACCCGAACATGATCCAGGTCAGCGTGGCCATGTCGACCCCGCCAAGGATGCCCTGCAGGCGGAACAGGAAGAACTCTTCGCCGTAGGGGTCGTAGGCCAGGATGTTGACGATTTCCACGCCAACGACGGCGGCCACCAGCAGGGTCAGGCCGTAGGTGATCAGACGCAGGCTCATGCGGCTTCTCCTTGGCGCAGGGTCAGCTCGAAGGTGCGGATGTCCTTGATGAGCTGCGAGATGCCGGCCAGCAGGATCAGGCATGCGCCCAGCAGCATCATGCCCTTGACCGGCCAGAAGTGCACCTGCCAGGTCTCGATCGAGCGCTCGTCGATCTCGATGCTGCCGCGGAAGAAGGTCCAGGAGGTGCCCAGCATGGCCAGCACGAAGACGAAGAAGAAGACGCTGGTGAACACGCTCACGGCGGCCTGGTGACGGGCAGAGAGCTTGCTGTAGAGGACGTCGACGCGCACATGGGCCCCATAGAGCAGGCCATAGGCGCCGGCGAGCATGTACTGCATGCCGAACATGAGGAAGCTGGCCTCATGCACCCAGATGGTGGGCATGTTGAACAGGTAGCGCGCCGTCACCTCGTAGGTGTAGATGACCACGGCATTGACGCTCCACAGGGCCACGAAGGTGCCGGTTCGGTCGCTGATCCAGTCCAGCAGGCACTCGAAGCCGCCCGCCTTGGGGTCGTACCGGACGGGCGGCAGCACGCCCCTGGCCTTGGCGATCGCGATGACCACCAGCGGCATGACCGCCAGCCAGCCCCAGTAGATCCAGTGCGGCAGGACAAATCCTACGCTTTGGGTTTCCATGTCTTTTCCTGAGAAACAAGAAGAGCGGCCTCTGACCGCTCGGTGGGGGATTGCCTGCCGTGCGGCAAGGCAATCCCGGGGGTGGGCTCACCCGTGCTCAGATCTTCTGGCCCTTGAGCATGGCGTCATCGACATAGCCGAGCACGCCGTTCTTCATGTAGTCAAGCTGCAGCTTGAACACGCGGGCGGCATCGGCATCCTTGCGGGCCCAGTTGAACCAGATCGGGACGGAGGCGACGCGGAACCTCTCGGTGTCGGCGTTGGACAGGCGCGAGACCTGCGAGCCCGCCGCGGCGAACTTGGCCATGGCGTCGACGTTGGCCTTCTGGATGGCCACGTACTGGGTCAGGGAGTAGGCCTTGACCTGCTCCTCCACAAAGGCCTGCATCCTGGGCGACAGCCGCCTCCAGGCGCCCATGTTCACGGTCAGGTCCATCAGGTCGACCGGCTGGTACAGGCTCATGGTGCCGGGCGGCCCCATCAGGATGTACTTGGTCACCTGGTGGAAGCCCAGGTCGTAGTTCACCGCCGGACCCACGAAGTCGGCCGCGTCGATCGTGCCTTTCTCCAGCGCAGGGAAGATGTCCGATCCGGGCAGGGCCACGGTCGACACGCCGAACTGCTGGAAGACCTCGGAGACCATGCCTCCAGGCAGGCGGATCTTCTTGCCACGCATCTCGGCCAGCGAGGTGATCGGCACCTTGGAGTGGATGATGTTGGCGTCGTGCTGGATGGTGCCGACGAAGAACATGCCCTGCTTGGCGTAGATCTCGCGGGCCATCTCCAGCATGCCCATGCCGTAGAAAAGCGTGTCCCACTGCGCAGGCTGGTCCGGGCCCATGGGGTAGCTGGAGAGGAACACCGTGGCCGGGATCTTGCCGGCCCAGTACAGCGTCCAGGGCACCATGCCCTGCAGCACGCCGGTCTTGACCGCCTCGAACAGCGCGTTGTTGTCGGCCGCCACGGCCTTGGCCGGGAAGGGCTGGATCGTCAGTTCGCCGCCGGACTTTTCCTTGAAGTCGTTGCACCACTTCTCGAACAGCCGGTAGCCCGTCGTACCGGCGTCCCAGGTGGTCTGCACCCGCCAGGTCTGTCCTCGGGCGGTTTGCGCGTTGCTGATGAACGGGGCGGCCAGCGCGCCCATGGCGCCTGCCTTGAGCAGGCGGCGGCGGGTTTCTGTTGTCATGTGTGTCTCCTGTGGTGATGAGGTTGACGCGGTGAACCGGGCAAGTGTGTGAACGTATGCACGCCGACCGCATGCGGGTAAACCCGGTTCCCCAGTAGCCAACGAGACAGCCCGGTGAAGGAGCGATGTCCGATCCTCGACTCAAGTCGTTGAATCGCAACGGGAAAAATCCTGTTTGAGGAAACTTCAGCAGGCCATTGAATTTATTTCCGGGCCCGATAGCTCCACCATTTCGCGGCCGTCACCGCCCCACCTCCATGCCCTGCAGGGCAGGGTTTTCCGGCGGGTAGCGCAGGGGCAGGGCCCTGAGGCAGTCGCGCACGAGGGTGGCGACCATGAGGTTGCGGTGGGTCTTGCTGTCGGCGGGGACGATGGTCCAGGGGGCCCAGGCCGTGCTGGTGGCATTGAGCAGGTCCTCGTAGGCCTGCTGGTAGCCATCCCACTGGTGCCGCACCTCGATGTCGCCGGTGCTGAACTTCCAGTGCTTGGTCGGGTTGTCGATCCGGGCCTGCAGGCGCTTGCGCTGCTCGTCGCGGCTGATGTGCAGCATGCATTTGAGGATCACGGTGCCGGTCTCGGCCAGCAGGCGCTCGAAGTCGTTGATGTGCCGGTAGCGTTGCAGCGTCTGCTCGGGCGTGATCCAGCGGTTGACCACCGGAACCAGCACATCCTCGTAGTGGCTGCGGTTGAAGACCATGATCTCGCCGGCGGCGGGCACCTGCTGGTGGATGCGCCACAGGTAGTCGTGTGCCCGCTCGCGCTCGGTCGGGGCCTTCCAGCCGACCGTGTGCACACCCAGCGGGCTGGTGCGTGAGAAAACCCCTCGCACGGTGCCGTCCTTGCCCGAGGTGTCCAGGCCCTGCAGGACCAGCAGCAGCTTGAAGCGGCCGTCGGCGTAGAAGAGTTCCTGCAGCTCGTCGAGTTCGGCGGCCAGGCTTTCCACGGCGGCCTTGTTGGCGATCTTGTCGCCGACCGAGAAGGGCTGGGCCTGCGGGTCGAATTCGCGCAGCCGCACACGCCCCCGGGCGACGTCCGGCTGCCATTCGCGCCACGCGCGGGCCTCGAAAGGGCGCAGTGCGCGCTCGGGAAAGGGCAGGGCAGGCGGCTGCGGGATGTTCATGCGGCTGATCCTCGATCTCGTTGCGGAAGACGGCAGGCGCCGGCGCGGATGCCCCCGGACCCACGGGCAATGCTACCTTTGGCGCGCGGCCCGGTGTTCGGCGCGGCCCCTGCGCAGCCGACCGCCCTCGGTGGCGCCCATGGTGAATCCGGCAGCGTCCACGTACAATACCTGTTGGGGTATGTTCGGTCCCAGGACTGTCCGGACATCCCGCCCGCCCACGTCCCCACCGGAGGCCCCCATGACCACCGTCCACGACCCCGAGCGAAAGCGCGCCCTGGTGATGCGGCTGCGTCGCGTCGAAGGACAGCTCAGGGGCATCCAGAAGCTCATCGAGACCGACGCCGACTGCGAGAAGGTGGCCCAGCAACTGGCGGCCGCGCGCAAGGCGCTGGACAAGTCCTTCTTCGCCATGGTCGGCTGTGTCATTGCCCAGGGCGATGTTCCGCCGGACGATGTGGCCGACATGCTGTCGCGCTTTTCCTGAGTTTCCGTCTTTCGCTTGCGCATGAAACCCATCCAGCTGTTCGACTCCGACTCCAGCACCTACACCTACGTGCTGTTCGACCAGAACACCCGCGAGGCCCTGATCATCGATCCGGTCGACGTCCAGATCGGGCGCGACCTGGCCTGCCTGCGCGAGTACGGGCTCAAGCTGGTCTGGACGGTGGAAACCCACGCCCACGCCGACCACATCACCAGCGCCGGCAAGCTGGCCGAGATGGCCGGTGCCCGCACGGCCGCGCCGGCCGGCTGCGGCATCGGCACCGCTGCCGTGCAGCTTCAGCACGGCGACACGCTGCGCTTCGGGGAGGAGACGCTGCGTGCCCTTCACACGCCCGGCCACACGGCCGGCAGCATGAGTTTCGTCTGGCGCGACCATGTGTTCACCGGCGACACGCTGCTGATCAACGGTTGCGGCCGCACCGATTTCCAGTCGGGCAGTGCCCGTGACCTGTACCGCAGCATCACGCAGGTCCTGTTCGCCTTGCCCGACGAGACCACGGTCTGGCCCGGACACGACTACCAGGGCCGCACCCATTCGAGCATCGGTCAGGAAAAGGCATCCAATGCCCGCATTGCCGGCAGGACAGAGGCCGAGTTCGTCGCCATCATGGACGCCCTCGACCTGCCCAGGCCCAGGCGCATCGACGAGGCGGTGCCGGCCAACCTGACGTCCGGCCTGCGTCACGATGCCGATGGCGCCCTGCTCATGCAGCCCAGGCCGCCGGCCAAGGGGGGCTACGCCGGTGACGTGTCTCCCCAGCTGGCCTGGCAGTGGGTCCAGGCCGGAGAAGCCGTGCTGGTCGACGTGCGCACCGATGCCGAGCGGGAATGGGTGGGCTTCGTGCCCGGTGCCGTGCCCCTGGCCTGGAAGCAGTGGCCCGGCATGGCGCCCAACCCGGGGTTCGACGCCGGCATCCGGCAGGCCGCCGAGGGCGGTCGCCGTCTGGTGCTGCTCTGCCGCAGCGGTGTGCGCTCGATTGCCGCGGCCCAGCGGGCCACCGAACTGGGCGTGGAGGCCTACAACATCCTGGAAGGCTTCGAGGGCGACCCCGATGCCCAGGCACAGCGTGGACGGCGCGGGGGCTGGCGCTTTCACGGGCTTCCCTGGCGCCAGAACTGAGCCGGCCTGCCGCTCGTTCCCCGCACTTTCTCCTGCCCCGGCCCCTGCGCCGGGCGCCATGAACAGGCCACCGGAATCGGCCAGGGCCCCGTCCGGCTACGCCAAATTTGATGCAAAAGCGTAACACTCCCTGTCAGAAATGACAGGGAGCGTGACTTTTTTCACGGATGGTTCTCTTCAATCGGGTCTTGCCCACCTCGAGGAGAACGCCATGCCCACCTGTGTCGAGCGTCCGCTCAGGCCACCCGTCGATCCCCCCGTGTCCGCCCACCTGCAGGCGCGCATCGAGCGCGAGTTCTGGGCGCGCTGGCATGGCCAGTGGGGTGGCCGCTCCCTGCTGCACGGTCGGGACGCCGCGGCGGGTGCGGTCCGTCTGAACGGCAACGATTACCTGGCGCTCACCGGTCACCCCGACATCGTGCGCGCGCAGACCCGGGCCATCCGTGCGGACGCCGAGTATGTCATCCAGTCCAGCGTCTTCCTGCTGGAGGGTCATCCGGCCCGGCGGCTGGAACTGGGCCTGGCCCGCCTCGTTGGCAAGGAGGACGGCCTGCTCTGCCAGTCCGGCTACGCGGCCAACCTGGGTCTGCTGCAGGCGGTTGCCGACGAGCACACCGTGGTGCACATGGACAGCCTGGCCCACACCTCGCTCTGGGAAGGGGCTCGCCGCGCCGGGGCAAGGACGCTGGCGTTCCGCCACAACGACCCCGACCACCTGCGCCGCCAGATCGCCCGCCACGGCCCGGGCCTGGTGGTGGTCGATTCCGTCTACAGCACGACGGGCGCCCTGTGCCCGCTGGCCGAGGTGGTCGAGGTGGCCGAGTCCGGGGGCTGCATGATCCTGGTCGACGAGTCCCATTCGCTCGGTACCCACGGTCCCGGCGGGGCCGGCCTGTGCGTGGCGCTGGGGTTGAGTCACCGGGTCCATTTCATCACCGCCAGCCTGGCCAAGGCCTTTGCCGGCCGCGCCGGCTTCATGAGCCTGCCGGCGGACATGCGCAACTACGTGCTCAGCAGCAGCTACCCGAACATGTTCAGCTCCTGCCTGCTGCCGCACGAGATCGCGGCGCTGCAGGCCACGCTGGAGGTGGTTCGAAGAAGCGATGCCGAGCGTGAGCGGCTGTTCGCGCACACCCG
>SBFS01000134.1 GCA_006227825.1 Burkholderiales bacterium
GCCTCCTGCCACAGCCAGCCGACCACCAGCGTCAGCACCGTGACCGCGGCCACCACCGCCAGCCAGATGCGCAGGTACAGCTTCTGACCCAGGGGACTGTTCACGCCAAAGTCCCCACTATCCTGGCAGAACCCGCCCGCAAGCAGACCGCGCACCCCTTCCAGGGCAGCCGTGGAGCCCGCTTCGCCGGGCCACAGGCGGCGTCCCCCCTTCAAGGGGGGAACACGCGAAGCAGCGCAGGGGGGTCACTTCTAGTCCTGCTGCCTGGCAAAGACGTAGCCCACACCTCGCACCGTCAGGATGCGCTTGGGCTCCTTGCTGTCGGTTTCGATGGCGTTGCGGATGCGGCCGATGTGCACGTCGATCGAGCGGTCGAATGCCTCGAGCTCGCGCCCGCGCACCGCCTCCATGATCTGGTCTCGCGTCAGCACGCGGCCGGCGCGTTCGGCCATGGCCACCAGCAGGTCGAACTGGTAGGAGGTCAGCTCGCAGGGGCGGTCGGCCACCGTCACCGTGCGCGCGTCGCGGTCGATCTCCAGCGAGCCGAAACGCATCACCGGCGTGGTACGGGTCACGCTGCCGGGCGCACCCTCGCCACGGCGGCGCATGACCGCACGCATGCGGGCCAGCAGCTCGCGCGGCTCGAAGGGTTTGGGCAGGTAGTCGTCCGCACCGAGCTCGAGTCCGATGATGCGGTCCATCGGATCTCCCTTGGCTGTCAGCATGATGATGGGCACCCGTGCCGCGTCGCCGGGCAGCGCCCGGATGCGGCGGCAGACCTCCAGCCCGTCGATGCCGGGCATCATCAGGTCCAGGATCACCAGCTCGGGCTGCACCAGCGCAAGCTGCTCCAGCCCCTGCTCGCCGTCCGGTGCGTGTGTCACCTCGAACCCCGACTGCGCCAGATAGTCCGAAACCATCTGCGCCAGGCGCGCATCGTCTTCGATCATCAGCAACGGGGTCGGCATGGCCCCAGTGTAGCGGCTGCTTTTCATGGCAGGACAGGATGCCCGAGCCGCGTGTCCGGCACTTGTCTCCCGGGTAAAGGACCGGTGAAGCGGGCAGCGACGCCGGCGCTCAGCCCGCGTTGCGCTCCCGTATCTCCAGACGCCGCCCGGCCAGCACCACCAGCAGCAGCACGGGCAGGCCCATCAGCGCGGTCAGGGTGAAGAAACCCGGGTAGCCCAGGGCATCCACCATGCCGCCCGAGTAGCCGCCCAGGGTCTTGGGCAGCAGGGTCATCAGCGAGCTGAAGATGGCGTACTGCACCGCGGTGAACGACACATTGGTCAGGCTGGAGAGGAATGCGACGAAGGCAGCACTGGCAAAACCGGCCGCCAGGTTGTCTGCCGAGACCACCGCGTACATCAGGGCCAGGTCATGGCCGGCGAAGGCCAGCGCGACGAAACCGAGGTTGGTCGCCGCCGCCAGCACCGCGCCCCAGAACAGCGAGCGCATCACGCCCAGCCGGGTGGCCAGCAGCCCGCCCAGGAAGCCGCCGACGATGCTGATGACCACGCCGAAGGTCTTGACCGCATAGGCGATCTCGGTCTTGGAGAAGCCCGTGTCCTGGTAGAACACGTTGGAAATCACCCCCAGCACGATGTCCGAAATGCGGTAGAGGCCGACCAGCGCCAGCAGCAGCCAGGCGGTGCGGCCGCCGTAGCGGCGGAAGAAGTCCAGCACCGGCATCACCCAGGTCTCGCGGGCCTGCTCGCGGCTGGCCAGGCCCAGGCGCACCAGGCCGGCGCCGACCGCGAAGGCCGCCGACAGCGACAGCGCCATGCGCAGGCCCTCGGCGAGCAGCGCCATCAGGGGACCGCCTGGGCGCGACGGGACGCCCTGTCCCCAACCCCAGAACACCGCGACGAAAGCGGCCACCGCGCAAAGGAACACGGCCAGCAGGCGGGCATGCGCCCCCGACGGCTGGCGCTCCCGCGGGGCCACCACGGGCTCGCGCACCAGCAGCGTGGTCAGGATGCCCACGCCCATGGCCAGCGCCATGACCAGATAGGCCTGCTGCCACGCCTCGTACTGGTAGCTCTCGCGCGTCGAACCCCAGTGGGCGGCCAGGAACAGGGCGCCGGCACCGGCGGCGATCATGCCCAGGCGGTAGCCGGCGATGTAGGCCGAAGACAGCACACCCTGCTGCTGCGGCGGCGCGATCTCGATGCGGTAGGCGTCGATCACGATGTCCTGCGTGGCCGACATGAACCCCAGCAGCACCGCGAACAGCGCCATGGCGGTCAGGCTCGCCTGGCCGGAGGCCGGGTCGGTGGAGGCCATGCCGACGATGGCCACCACCACACCCAGCTGGGCCAGCAGCAGGTAGGCGCGCCGGCGCCCCAGCCACGCGGTCAGCAGCGGCAGCGGCAGCCGGTCGACCAGCGGCGCCCAGATGAACTTGAATGAGTAGCCCAGCGCCGCCCAGCTGAAGAAGGTCACCGCCTTGCGCTCGACCCCGGCCTCCACCAGCCAGAGCGACAGCGAGGAAAAGATGAGCAGCAGCGGCAGGCCGGCCGAGAAGCCCAGGAACAGCAGGCTCAGGACACGCCGGTCCCACAGGGTGCGCCAGGTTTCGCGCCAGGTCGGGCGCCGCCCCGCGCCCGGCTGCGGGGCAGAGGCATCGGCGGGGGTCACGGCGGGAGGGGACATGCCGCCATTGTGCCGACCTTCTGCCGCAAGCCTCTTATCATGGCGTCATGTGCCTGCTGTGTGACTTGCGCCAACACGCCGATGGTCCCGACGCGCCTGCGGCGGGAAGCCACCGCTGGTCGTCGCGCCGCGGTTTCCTGCTGGCCGCCGCGGCATCGGTCGCCGCCACGCCGGTGCTGGGCCAGGTCGATGTCGGCCCGCCGTCGCGGCTGAGGCGGCTGGTGCCGGCCGATGTGCTGGAGGACGCGGCCTCGCAGGAGTTCCTGCAGATGATGCGGCAGGCGCGCAGCCAGGGGGCGCTGCTGCCCGAGAGCGACCCGCAGGTGCGCCGCCTGCACGCCATCGCCCGGCGCCTGATCCCGCATGCCGCGCCCTGGAACCCGCGCGCCCGGGACTGGAAATGGCAGGTCCAGGTCATCCGCAGCGACCAGATCAACGCCTTCTGCATGCCCGGTGGCAAGATCGGTTTCTTCACCGGCATCCTCGAGCGGCTGGAGCTCGATGACGACGAGGCCGCCATGATCATGGGGCACGAGATGGCCCATGCCCTGCGCGAGCACGCGCGGGAGCGCCTGGCCAAGAGCAGTGCCACCGACATCGGCCTGCGCCTGGGCGCGACGCTGCTGGGGCTGGGCGACCTGGGCAACATGGCCGCGGGACTGGGCTCGCAGCTGCTCACCCTCAAGTACAGCCGCGACGACGAGACCGACGCCGACCTGGTGGGCCTGGAACTGGCCGCCCGCGGCGCCTACCGGCCACAGGCCAGCGTAAGCCTGTGGCAGAAGATGGCCCGCGCCGGCGGCAGCGGCGGGCCGGCCTTCCTGTCGACCCATCCCAGCGGCCCGAACCGCATCCGCGAGCTGGAGGCCAACGTGCCCAAGGTGCAGGGCCTGTACGAAGCGGCCCGCCGCGGCTGACACCCGCGCCGTCAGCCCTTCAGGCTGTCGGCCACGTAGGGGTTGAAGCGCCGCTCCTCGCCGAAGGTGCTCTCCGGCCCGTGACCCGGGATGAACACCGTCTCGTCGCCCATGGGCCACAGGCGCTCGCGGATGCTGCTGATGAGCTGGGCGTGGTTGCCCTGGGGGAAGTCGGTGCGGCCGATGCTGCCGGCAAACAGCACATCGCCCACAAAGGCGCGTTGCGCTTCGGGCGAGTGGAACACCACATGGCCGGGCGTATGGCCCGGGCAATGGCGCACGTTGAGCGTGCAGTTGCCGATCTGCACCGTGTCGCCGTCGGACAGCCAGCGCGTGGGCGTGAAATGCCCGGCCGGCGGAAAGCCGAACATCGCGCTTTGCTGCGGCAGGCCGTCGATCCAGAACCGGTCGCCCGGGTGCGGGCCGATGATGGGCAGTCCCAGACGGGCGGCCAGCTCGGCGGTGCCCCCGGCGTGGTCGATGTGGGCATGGGTCAGCCAGATGGCCTTGAGCACGACGCCGAGCTGGCCGGCGACGGCGATCAGGCGGTCGAGCTCGCCGCCGGGGTCGATGACGGCGGCCTCGCGGGTCTCGTCGCACCAGACGATGGAGCAGTTCTGGGCGAAGGGGGTGACGGGAACGGTCTGGTAACGCAGCATGGCGGGGCCCTCCGGGTCAGATCAGCGCCGCGATGGCCTGGCCCAGTTCGGTGGTGCTGGCCCTGCCGCCCAGGTCCGGCGTGCGCGGCCCTTCGCGCAGCACCGTCTCGATGGCCCTCAGGATGGCATCGTGCGCGGCGCGGCCGGCGCCCTGACCGTCGGTCAGGAAATCCAGCATCAGGGCGGCCGACCAGATCATGGCGATCGGGTTGGCGATGTTCTGGCCGTAGATGTCAGGTGCCGAGCCGTGCACCGGCTCGAACAGCGAGGGAAACCTGCGCTCCGGGTTGAGGTTGGCCGACGGGGCCAGGCCGATGGTGCCGGTGCAGGCCGGCCCCAGGTCGGAGAGGATGTCGCCGAACAGGTTGCTGGCCACCACGACGTCGAAGCGCTGCGGCTGCAGCACGAAGCGCGCGGTCAGGATGTCGATGTGCTGCTTGTCCACGGTGACGCCCGGGTAGCCCTGCGCCATGGCATCGGCCCGGCCGTCCCACCAGGGCATGCTGATGGCCACGCCGTTGCTCTTGGTGGCCACGGTCAGGTGCTGGCGCGGCCGGGCAGCGGCGCGCTCGAAGGCGTAGCGCAGCACCCGGTCGGTGCCGTGGCGGCTGAACACCGACTCCTGGATCACGATCTCGCGCTCGGTGCCGGCGAACATGATGCCGCCGAGGTTGGTGTA
>SBFS01000311.1 GCA_006227825.1 Burkholderiales bacterium
GCCACGCCGCCCGCGTTGGGTCCGAGCAGGCCCTGGGCGCGGCGGCGTTGCAGGACCGATTCGAGGTGGTCCAGCAGAAAGCGGTATTCGCCGCGTAGGTAGACAAGCCCGGTCTGCGCGCCGATGGCGCGCGCGGCCAGCGTCATGCCGTCGAAGAGAGCGTCGGCCTGGCGGCTGAGCAGCACCCGGTCCTTGAAGGTGCCGGGCTCGCCCTCGTCCGCATTGCAGACCACGCAGCGCTGGCCGTCGGCGGCGTCGGCCTCGGCGCAGAAGCGCCACTTGCGCGCGGTCGGGAAGCCCGCGCCGCCCCGGCCGCGCAGGCCGGAGCATTCGACCTCGGCCAGCAACTCGGCCGGCGCGCGGGACAGCAGGCCCGGCAATGACGGTGCACCGGCGGGCAGGCCTTGCAGCAGCACGTCGGCGCGGCGGATGTTGTCCTCCACCACGAACCAGTCGGCCGGCCAGTCCTCGGGCGGCACACCGGCCAGCAGCAGATCGGCGAGTCTGTCAACCCGGGCGGCGTCCAGGCGTGTGACCACCTGCCGGTGGTTGACCAGGAGGGCCGGTCCCTGGTCGCACAGCCCGGTGCAGGAGCAGCGGTCCACGCTGAAACGGCCCTGCGCATCGATCTCGCCCGGGGCCACGCCCAGGCGCTCGCAAAGCCGCTGCATCAGCGCGTCGCTGCCCAGCATGCGGTCGGTGATGTTGTCGGAGAACAGCACCCGCACCCGCCCGACAGGCCGCAGATGGAAGAAGCGGTAGAAGCTGGCCACGCCTTCGACATGGGCGGTGGTCAGGCCCAGCGCGCGGGCAATGTGGGCCAGCAGCTCGCGCGGCAGGAACTGCGTCTGCGCCTGGGTTTCGCGCAGCACCTGCACCAGCGCGTGGGGGTCGTGGCCCCAGCGGGCGAGCGCGGCGTCTGCCGCTTCCACGCTGGCGCGACCGATCGCGTCCCTGGTGGCAGGCGGGGTTCGTCGCAGCGTTGGGGCTTCGGGTGTCATCGTCTCTCGGGCAACATGTCAACAGATCCTCGGCAGATGCTCGCCGCTGAGCCAGTCGACCACACGGCGACCCCCGAAACGGGTGGCCATCTGGACGAACCGGTGCGGGTCGGCGATGACGTCGCCGATGCGCGCGGCGTCCTGGCCCAGCGGGTGGGCACGCATGGCGGCCAGCACAGGGTCGGCCGCCTCTGGAGCGACGATTGCGATCAGCTTGCCCTCGTTGGCCACGTAGAGCGGGTCCAGGCCGAGCAGCTCGCAGGCGGCGCCCACCTGCGGCCTGACCGGAATCGCCGCCTCCTGCAGCAGCATGCCGACACCCGACTGGTGCGCCACCTCGTTGAGCGTGGTCGCCAGCCCGCCGCGTGTGGGGTCGCGCAGCACGCGCACCTGCCCCGGTGCGGCCTCCAGCATGGCTGCCACCAGGGTGTGCAGGGCGGCCGTGTCGCTCTCGATGGTGGTCTCGAAGCGCAGCGATTCGCGCTGCGACAGGATCGCCACGCCATGGTCGCCGACGGTGCCCGAGAGCAGCACCACGTCGCCCGGTCGGGCGTTGCGTCCGCTGATCTGCACGCCCGGTGGCAGCACCCCGACGCCGGTGGTGCTGATGAACACACCGTCACCCTTGCCGCGCTCGACCACCTTGGTGTCACCGGCGACGACAGGCACACCGGCCTGGCGCGCGGCCGAGGCCATGCTCTGGACGATGCGCATGAGGTCGGCGAGCGGGAAACCCTCCTCGATGATGAAGCCCGCGCTGAGGTACAGCGGTCTGGCTCCCGACATGGCGACGTCGTTGACGGTGCCGTGCACCGACAGGCAGCCGATGTCGCCACCCGGAAAGAACAGCGGCGAAACGACATGGCCGTCGGTCGAGATCACCAGGCGCCCCTGCGTGGGGTCGAAGGCCGGCAAAGACAGCACCGCGGCATCGTCGCCCTGGCGCAGGAACTCGTTGTCGCAGGCGGCAAGGAAGACCTCCTCGACCAGCTGCGCCGCCGCCTTGCCGCCCGCACCATGGCCCATGTCGATGCGGCCGTTGCGGATGTCCAGCGGACGGACGTGATGCTTCCTGACCGGTGCAGGTCCTGCTGTCATGGCGGTGCCCGACGGATCCATGTCGCCTCTCATGGCGCGGTCTCCTCGGCGGCCCCTTCGCTCGCCGGGACGACGGGAATGTCGCGAAAGCGCCCGTAGGTGTAGTGGGCGGCGCAGGCGCCTTCGCTGGAGACCATGCAGGAGCCGACCGGGTTCTCGGGGGTGCAGACGGTGCCGAAGATCCTGCAGTCGGCAGGCTGCCTGTCCCCGCGCAGGATGGCGCCGCATTCGCACGCCTTGTTGTCCGGCACCGACCGGTAGACCAGGCCGAAGCGGTGTTCGGCGTCCAGTGCGCGGTACTTCTGCCGGATCTGCAGCGCCGAGTGCGGCAGGCTGCCCACGCCTCGCCATTCGAAAGCCTCACGCAGCTCGAACACATCGTCCATCACCGCCTGCGCGTTCAGGTTGCCGTGCGGCGTGACGGCGCGGGTGAACTCGTTCTCGACCTCTGCACGGCCCTCGTTGACCTGACGCACCAGCATCAGGATGGCCTGCAGCACATCCAGCGGCTCGAAACCGGCGATGACAACAGGCTTGCGGTATGCCCGGGCAAGCTTCGCATAGGGATCGGAGCCGATGACGATGCTCACGTGGGCAGGCCCGACGAATCCGTCGATGCCGGCCGCCTCGTTCGCCTCCTGGCCGGCATCCAGGATGGCGCGCATCGCCGGTGGCGTGAGCACGTGGCTGCACATGACGCTGAAATTCCCGAGACCGGACGCGGCGGCCTCGCGGATCACCAGTGCCGTCGGCGGCGTGGTTGTCTCGAAGCCGATGGCAAAGAACACCACCTCGCGCTGCCGGTTGGCGCGGGCGATGGAAAGCGCATCGGCCGCCGAACCGACCATGCGGATGTCGCCGCCGCGCGCCCTGGCTCTCGTCAATGACAGCCCGGCCGAGGCCGGCACCCTCAGGGCGTCGGCGTAGGTGCAGAGGATGACGCCGTGGCGCAGCGCGAGCTCGATGGCCATGTCCAGGCGGCCGACGGGCAGCACGCAGACCGGGCAGCCCGGTCCGTGGACCATGCGCACGCCCGGCGGCAGCAGATCCGGCACGCCGTATCGGCTGATGGCGTGGGTGTGGCCGCCGCAGAACTCCATGAAGCGGTAGCTGCGGTCGGGCCTGACCTCGGCGCGGATGCGCCCGCCGATCCGGCGCGCCAGCTCGCCGTCGCGGAATTCGTCGACGTATTTCACGGGGCTGCCCCCTGCGTGCCCGCCTGCACCTCGGCAAACAGGGCCAGCGTCTTGCGCGCCTCGTCGGGGTCGATCAGGCCGATGGCATGGCCGACATGCACGATCACGTAGTCGCCAACTTCGGCCTCGGGCACCAGGGCGATGGAGACCGGCTGGCGGATGCCGCCCAGGTCGACCAGGCCCTGGTCATGTTCGCGCTTCTCGATGAGCCGCGCAGGAATCGCTAGGCACATGCGGGCATCTCCTGGACACGGTGTTCTGCCGGCACTGTCCCGAACCGCTGCGCGGCCACCCAGGCCTGTCCGATGGCCAGTCCCGCGTCGCCGCAGCCCCGGACACCGGCCTCGAAGACATGCAGGCCGGCCTCCTGCAGGCGGCGCCGGATGCGTCCGCGCAGGATGCTGTTGAAGAAACAGCCGCCGCCGAGCACGGCCACCCGGGTGCCGCGCGCAGCGGCCGCCGCGATGAGGGCATCGGACAAGGCGTCGGCCAGGGCAAGATGAAAGACCGCGGCCGCCCGGTCGGCATCGCAGGCGTCGAACAGCCGGCCCAGCACCGGCCGCATGTCGATGCGGCCGTCGGGGTGATGCACCGCAGCGACCGGAGACCGCAGGCCGGGGTCGGCCGCCAGTGCACGCACGGCGGCGCGCTCCAGCGCGATCGCGGCCTGGGCTTCGTCCTGCTGGTGATGGCAGAGGCCGAGCGCGCCGGCCGCCGCATCGAACCAGCGCCCGGCACTGCTGGACAACGGGCAGTTCAGGCCCCTGTCCAGCATCTGGTGCACGACCGCCGCCGCGGCCTCGCCCACGGCAGCGCCGAAACGCGACACGATCTCGTCGCCTCGCCCGAGGGCATGCAGCGCGCTGGCTGCCATGCGCCAGGGCTCCCGTGCGGCACGGTCACCGCCCGGCAGGGCCAGGGGTTGCAGGTGACCCAGGCGCGCCCATTGCCCGCCGTCGAGCCAGAGAAGCTCACCGCCCCAAGGCAGGCCATCCGTTCCCAGCCCCACGCCGTCGAGGGCCAGGCCAACCACCGGTCCGTCGATGCCGTGCCCGGCCACCACGGCAGCCAGGTGGGCGTGGTGGTGCTGAACGGCGACGGCGGGAACGCCCAGCGCCTGGGCCGTGGCAACGGCCAGCCGGGTGCTGAAAAAATCCGGATGCAGGTCGTGCGCGATGGCCTCCACCGGCCTGCCCTGTGCCTCGGCGAGATCCAGCAGCTCGCGCACCGAGCGCTCCAGCGCCTCGCAGGCGCCCGGTGCGCCCAGGTCCCCGTGCACGGGCGACCAGTGCGCCTGACCGTCCCGCCAGAGGCAGGCGGCGTTCTTGAGCCAGGCACCGACGGCGAGGACAGAGGGCTTCGCGGCGTCCATGGTCCTTGTCAGCCTGCGGCCGAGCCCGAGGCGACTCGCCCGTGTTCAGGGTGGTGCGGGTGATGGTGGTGGTGCAGCCCCATCGCGTGGTCGAGCCAGTGCAGCCAGGCCTGCATGCCCTCGCCGGTGGTGGCCGAGAGCCGAAGCACCTCGATGGACGGGTTGACGCGCCGCGCCAGCCCGATGCAGCGGGCCACGTCGAATTTCACATGCGGCAGCAGGTCGGTCTTGTTGAG
>SBFS01000050.1 GCA_006227825.1 Burkholderiales bacterium
TACACCGGCATCCTGAGCCTGGGGCATGGACTGTTCTTTGCCCTGGGCGGCTACGTGATGGGCATGTACCTGATGCGCCAGATCGGCACCGATGGCCACTACAAGAGCGAGTTGCCCGACTTCATGGTGTTCCTGGACTGGAAGGAACTGCCCTGGCACTGGGCGCTGTCGGACAGCTTCCTGGCGACCGTGCTGCTGGTCGTGCTCGTGCCCGGTGTCCTGGCCTTCCTGTTCGGCTATTTCGCCTTCCGTTCGCGCATCAAGGGGGTGTACTTCTCGATCATCACCCAGGCGCTGACGTATGCGGCCATGTTGCTGTTCTTCCGCAACGAGACGGGCTTCGGTGGCAACAACGGCTTCACCGACTTCAAGCGCATCCTCGGCATGCCCATCGCCACCCAGGGCATGCGCATGATGCTGTTCATCATCACGGGCCTGACCCTGCTGGGCTTCTTCCTCTGGGCCAGGTGGCTGGTGGGCAGCAAGTTCGGCCGCGTCCTGCAGGCGGTGCGTGACGCGGAGAGCAGGGTCATGTTCTGCGGCTACAACCCGCTGCCCTACAAGCTGACCATCTGGACCGTTTCGGCGGTCATGTGCGGCGTCGCCGGAGCCCTGTACGTGCCTCAGGTGGGCATCATCAACCCGGGCGAGATGAGTCCCGCCAACAGCATCGAGATCGCGATCTGGACAGCCGTGGGAGGTCGGGCCACCCTGATCGGACCGATCGTCGGTGCGTTCATCGTCAACGGCGCCAAGAGCGTGCTGACCGTCAGCTTCCCTGAGTACTGGCTGTACTTCCTGGGTGGCCTGTTCATCGTGGTCACGCTGTTCATGCCGCAAGGCGTGGTGGGGCTGGTGCGGCGCTGGCGGCGCGCTGCGCAAGGGGAGAAAACATGACCCCTGATCTGATGGAGGCCGGTGCGCAGCGCCTGGAGCAGTCCGGCCACCTGCAGGAGGGCTCGTCCGGCGGCCGTTCACCGGGATACGGGCGTGTCCATGTGCCGGGCGAGGTGGACTTGACCCACGGGCGCATCCTCTACCTGGAGGACGTGCATGTCAGCTTTGACGGCTTCAAGGCCATCAATGGCCTGTCGCTGGACATCGCGCCGGGGGAGTTGCGCTGCATCATCGGACCGAACGGGGCCGGCAAGACCACGATGATGGACATCATCACCGGCAAGACCCGGCCCGACAGCGGGCAGGTGTACTTCGGGAGCACGATCGACCTTCTGCGCCACCGCGAGGCCGAGATCGCGGCCATGGGCATCGGCCGCAAGTTCCAGAAGCCGACCGTGTTCGAGCAGCTGACCGTGTTCGAGAACCTGGAGCTGGCCCTGGCCACCGACAAGCGCGTTGCCAGCAGCCTGTCCTTCCGCCTCGATGCCTCCCAGCGGGACCGGCTGGCAGAGGTCCTGCAGACCATCCACCTGGCCGATCAGGTGAACCGCCAGGCGGGGCTGCTCAGCCATGGCCAGAAGCAGTGGCTGGAGATCGGCATGCTGCTGATGCAGGATCCCAGGCTTTTGCTGCTCGACGAGCCGGTGGCGGGCATGACCGACGAGGAGACCGAGCGAACGGCTCAGCTTTTCCTGTCCCTCAAGGGCCGTCACTCGCTGATGGTGGTCGAGCACGACATGAGCTTCATCCGCACGATCTCGGAGAAGGTGACGGTGCTGTGTGACGGCGCCGTGCTGGCCGAGGGAACGCTTGACCAGGTGCAGGCGGACGAGCGGGTGATCGAGGTTTACCTCGGGCGTTGAGGCAGCTCCCGATCATGCCAACACCGATTCCGAAGCGCCGAGGAAAAGCCCATGGGTCTTCTTGAAGTCAAGGACGTCAACCAGTACTACGGTGGCAGTCACATCCTGCGCAACGTCAGCCTCAGTGCGGAGTTGGGCGAGGTCACGGTCGTGCTCGGACGCAACGGTGTCGGCAAGACAACGCTCCTGAAAACCCTGATGGGTCTGGTGCCCATCCGCAGCGGCAGCATCAGGCTGGACGGGCAGGCCATCGACAGGGCCACACCGTACGAAAGGGCCAGGATGGGGATGGGCTTCGTTCCGCAGGGACGCGAGATCTTCGCCCGCCTGACGGTGCAGGAGAACCTGGAAATGGGGCTGGCCTCCAGGAGGGCAGGAACGCCCATTCCCGGCGAGCTGTTCGACCTGTTTCCCGTGCTGCGGCAGATGCTGGGCCGGCGTGGCGGTGATCTTTCGGGGGGCCAGCAGCAACAGCTGGCCATCGCGCGCGCGCTGGCGGCCGGTCCGCGGCTGCTGATCCTGGACGAGCCCACCGAGGGGATCCAGCCCAGCATCATCAAGGACATCGGCAGGGTGGTCCGCATGCTGGCCGACCGCGGTGACATGGCGATCGTGCTGGTCGAGCAGTACTACGATTTTGCCGAGGAGCTGGCCGATCGCTATGTGGTGATGGAGCGTGGCGAGGTCATCGCCAGCGGCCCGGGCAGCGAGATGGCCGCCAGGGACATCCGCCGGCTCGTGGCGATCTGAGCGCAGGCAGGTCAGTCGGTCCGCATGCGGTCGAGCAGGCCTTCGCGGCGCGGCGGCTTGTATCCCGAAGGCAGTGCCAGCCCGCCGGGCGCTGCGTTGGCGCTGCCGGCATCGCCCAGGCGCGTGATCTGATGCTGCGTCTGCAGGCTTTCGCGCACCGACGCAATGTGCTCCCGCAGCGCATCGGCCCCTTCGATCCGGCCGGCGTAGCGGTTGAGCACCTGCCAGGAAGACTCGATGAGCTTGGCATTGCATGTGCTCTGACCGTCCTCGAGCAGGCGGATGACGGTGCCCCGCGGGTCACCCTTGATGGCCATGGTCATGGCCTGCTCGGTCAGCTTGAGTACGCGGGCGTGGGCCTCGTGGATGATGGTGGCGAACAAGGGGTTGCCGGCGGCTGCGCTGGCCAGCAGCTCGGTCAGGGCACGGCTGGTGCAGAAGCGCAAGCCCAGCTTCTCGACGTTCTTCTCGACCTCGTAGACCTGCAGCCGGCGCTGCACCGCACGCACGAGCAGTCCCACCAGGTTGGTGGCCATCTCGAAGTCGAACCACGGTTCGAGGATGGCGTCGGTCAGGTGCTTGACCTCGTCGAGTACCCGGGTCTCCTGCTCGTGCAGCAGGGCTTCGAGCGCCCGCACGAACTCCAGAAGCCGATAGGGGCGCTCCGGTTCGAACGAACGGTCCTTCAGGCGGGTGAGTTGCTCGATCACCCTGGCCATGCCCTTGCGGTCGTTGGCATCGAGGCGGGCGAATGCCAGCAGCACCAGCGCCTGGGGGTCGTACATCTTGGAGTCGATGCCGATGCGGGTGGCCCGATCGAGCAGTTCGATGCCCTCGCCACGGTCGCCCGCGTAGTAGGACAGCATGCCGTGCTTGAGCAGGCGGCTGATCGAGTGGGGCGTCAGCTGCGTGGCCATCTTGAAGGTGGCCAGGGCATTCTCGAAGTTGCCCAGCTCGAACTGGGCACGTCCCATGACGTCGTAGGCGTCGGCGTACTCGGGCTCGTCCTGGAGCAGGGCATCCAGGGTGGTTGCGGCCTTGCGCGCATCGCCGGCGCCGAGCTGGGCGCGGGCGACGCCCAGCCGGGCCCAGGGCAGTGTCTTGGCCTCGACGACAGCCTCGTAGAGCGTGCGCGCCTCGGCCAGCCTGCCGGTGCGCAGCAGCAGCTCGGCACCGATGCGTGCGGCATACAGCCAGTAGGGGCCTCGTGCCTCGAAGCGTTCCATGCACAGGTGGGCGGCACGTTCGAAATCCTGCTCGTCGATGGCCGAGAAGATGTCCTCCAGCTCGGCCTTGCGGCTGCGGGCCTGCAGGATGCGCTCGGCCAGCCGGGCGCCGGTGTGGGGCTTGAGCAGGTAGGCATCCAGCGCAGCCTCCGCGGCTTCGGCCACCTTGCTGTAGGAGGCCTCGGCGGTGACCATGATGAACACCGTGTAGAAGGGCAGGAGCTGGTTGCGCCGCAGGTCGTCGAGCAGGTCCTGCCCCGAGCCGGTTTCGCGCTCGAAGGTCTGTTCACAGATGACGACGTCGAACTGGCTGCTCTCCAGCTTGCGCCGGGCTTCGGCCATGCGCGAACACTGCGTCACCTTGCCGAACCCGATGTCCCTGAGCTGGGAGATCAGGATCGAGCGCGACTGCGGGTTGCCCTCGATCACCAGGGCGTGGGCATCGTGCAGGTCGTGGGGGACAAGGAACATTCGGGGCGCGGACAGGTCGGTTCCCTCTGGACACAGGAACGGGTCATGTGCCCATTCTCGCGGCTGCGGCTCACCGAAAAGGCAGGAACAGGGCGCCGTTTGTCACCCAATTCGGGGACAGCGGGTTCAGACCTGCCAGATGCGGGGGGGCGGGTCGTCTCGCTGCCAGGCCTGTCGCCGGATGGCCGCCCAGGCTGTCTGCAGGGCCTGCATCAGCGGTTCGACCGCATCGCCAAGCCCGCGGACCAGCAGCAACTGCGGGTTGCACCAGGTGGCAGCCAGGTCGGCCTCCTTGCGCCGCGGCAGGCTCTGGCGCACCGCCTCGATCAGGTCCTCCTGCGCGCCGGCATCCGGCGGGGTCCCGCAGGCGAACCACATGGTGGCCATCGCTTTGCGCCCGCCCAGACCCACCGGGGAATCGAGCAGCCGCCGGTCATGGCCCCGGACCCGGGCCTGTTCCAGCCACAGACCGGGCCATTCGATGCGCTGGCTGAAGCAGCCGCGCTCGAACGGACTGCCGGAGGCGGGCAGTCCCAGTGCCACCACGTCCCAGGCCAGCAACTGCGCGCCGGCTTCCAGGCTGAAGCTCACCCGGCTTTCGGCCAGGCAGCCCGGATAGGCGATGGTTTCCAGCGGCAGCCACTCCAGCCGCGCATCGCGTTCGAGCTTCAGCGTCACGCACTGGGTGCCGGCCT
>SBFS01000059.1 GCA_006227825.1 Burkholderiales bacterium
GCCGGCCTGCCGGGCCGCATCGGTTCCGCACGCCGGGCGGTCTGCCTCTGCAAGGCCGCCACGAAATCCGCAGATCCGAGGGCCCAGCCGTGGAGCGTCGCCCGGGTCAGTGCATCCTGGCGGGTCATGTCGAGACCTGCATGCACCCTTTCGGCGTAGGCCATCTCGCGGGCGAAGGGCGTGTTGCCCAGCGTCCACCACAGCGGATGCGGCGTCACCAGCCGGTCGTTTCGCTGGCCGATGTAGTGGCGGTGGCTGGACCAGGGGTATTGCGCCGCCTGCTCGACCAGGCCGGCACGCACCGGGTTCAGGTCGATGTAGACCATGCAGTCCAGCAGATGCTGATCCGCTTCCAGCACGGTGGACCGGTAGCGCCCCTCCCACAGGGTCCCGCTGCGCCCGTGGCGGTCGTTGAAGCGCCGCACATACCGCCGCCCGACCGCCTGCATGAAGAGCGCAAGACCGTCCGGGGACTGCGGCGTCAGCAGCAGGTGCAGATGGTTGTCCATCAGCACATAGGCGTGGATCGCCACGCCGAACGGGCCGGCGTACTCACCCAGAAGCGCCAGCATCTGCTGGCGATCGCTGTCATCGAGAAACACCGGCTGGCGGTTGTTGCCGCGCTGGATGACGTGGTGCGGATAACCCGGGACCGTGAGGCGTGGAAGGCGGGCCATGATTCATTCCCGATGAAGCGACATGCCGGTGCCGAGACGAATTGTTCGCCCGCGCGAGTTTACCGGCTGGCCGCCCAGGCCGACTGCAGGCGCCAGGCCACCCAGAGCCCGCACAGCGAAGCCAGGCCGGTCAGCGTCCAGGTCCAGTGCCACCCCCCCACCCGGGTCGCCAGCCAGGCCACCAGGGGAGGCCCGACAAACTGCCCGAACGCCGACCACTGCTGCATCCAGCCGACGGTGGTGGACACGGTGTCCCGTCCGGGTGCGAGCACCACGGCAAGCCCGAACAGCGTGCCGGGAATCAGGCCGCCCATGCTGGAGAACAGCAGGACCGCCGCGAACTGCAGCCAGGGATGACCGGTGGCGACGAAGGTCACCAGGGCACCCGCACCCATCACGCCATAACCCGCCGCCATCAGGATGCCGGGCCGGGCACCGCGGGCCAGCAGCCGCCCGGAGGCGATGTTGCCGGTCATGTTGATGCCAGCCACCAGCGCACCGAGCAGGCCTGCGAGGGCACCACCGACACCGGCCTCGGTGTAGATCGTGGGCAGAAACCCGACCACCGCCAGCCACTGGCCGGAATAGCAGAAGAAGGCCAGCGCCATCAGCATCGGTGCCGGCGCCGAGAGGGTGCGTCGCACCCGTGCCATGACCCCGGTCATGGCCGCGCCGCTCGCCACGGCATGCCCGGGTGCCGCGGGGACTGCGCGCGCCAGCACCACCGCCGCCGCCACGCTCAACAGCGCCAGCACCAGCCACAGGCCCCGCCACCCCACCCAGCCGATCAGCGGCGCGCCGGCCAGCAGCGCAACCGCCATGCCCACCGGCATGTAGGCGCCCCACCAGCCGAGCGCACGCGCCAGCGTGGGCGGATGCTGCACGCACTGGCGCAACAGACCCGGGGCCGGCAGCACGGCCAGCAGGAAACCCAGGCCCTCCAGCGCCCGGGTCGCCAGCAGGACAGAGACGCCGGTCGACAGCGCGCCCAGGGCGCTGCCGGCAGCCAGCAGGCAGAGGCCGGCCAGCATGACCCGGCGCGGCCCGAGCCGGTCGGCCACCAGGCCGACCCCGAGGCCGAGCGTCATGCCGGCCAGTTGCACCAGCGACAGCAGGAAGCCCGCCTGGACCAGGGTCAGGCCCAGGCCGGCCTGCAACGCCGGGATGGCCGCCGGCAGCTTGCCGATGTGCAGTGCGCAGGCCATGCCCACGCCGACGATCACCATCGCCTGCCAGGCTGCGGCGTCCGCAGGGGTGCTTGAGCGGTCGGCTGCGGACACGCCCGCCTCAGGGGAACAGCACCCGGCCACTGAGGCGCTGGTGCTCGCGGATGGCGAAACGGTCGGTCATGCCCGCGATGTAGTCCGCCACGGCACGGGCCAGGCCGGGCTGCCTGGCGTGGGCCTGCGGCAGTTCGTGCGGGCGCTCCATGTAGAGGCCGAACAGCTCGGTGACCACCTGGCGTGCGCGGTCGGTCGTCTCGAGCACCTTCGGATGCCGGTACAGCGAACGGAACAGGAACTGCTTGAGGACCCGCGAATCCCGGCGCATGCCTTCGCTGAAAGTGACCAGCGGCGCCGCCTGGCGCACCTCGTCCACGCTGGCCACGCCACTGGCCCGCAAGCGCCCTTCGGTGGCTTCGATCACGTCGTAGACCTGGTCGCTGAGCATCAGCCGTATCGACTCGAACAGCAGGCGCCGCCCCTGCAGGTGCGGGTGGGCCGCCAGCGCACGCTCGCGGTAGCGCCCGAACAGGGGCACCTCGTCCAGCTGGTCGAGCGTGAGCAGCCCCGAGCGGACACCGTCGTCGATGTCGTGCGCGTTGTAGGCGATCTCGTCGGCCAGGTTGCACAGCTGCGCCTCCAGCGACGGAGATCCTCCGTGCAGGAAGCGCGCGGCCACACCGCCCGGCTCCCTGGCCTCCAGCCGCAGCGCATGGGACCGGGAGCAGTGCTTGAGGATGCCCTCGCGGGTCTCGAAACACAGGTTCAGGCCGTCGAAGGCCGGATAGCGCTCCTCCAGGGCGTCGACCACCCGCAGGCTCTGCAGGTTGTGCTCGAAGCCCCAGGTCTCGCCTGCGGGCCCCGCGTCCGCGGTCCCGGCCAGGGCCTGCAGGCAGGCATTGAGCGCGTCCTGGCCGGCATGGCCGAACGGGGTGTGGCCCAGGTCGTGGGCCAGCGCGACCGCCTCCACCAGGTCTTCGTTGAGCCGCAACGAGCGCGCCATGCTGCGGCCGAGCTGGGCCACCTCCAGCGAGTGCGTCAGGCGGGTGCGGAACAGGTCGCCCTCGTGGTTGAGGAACACCTGCGTCTTGTAGACCAGGCGGCGAAAAGCGGTGCTGTGGATGATGCGGTCGCGGTCGCGCTGGAACGCGGTCCGGGTGGGCGCATCCGGCTCGGGAAAACGCCGCCCGCGGCTGCGGGACGGGTGGCAGGCGTAGGGCGCCAGCCCGGTCGAGAGCGCAGCCTCGGCTGACATCAGGCCCGGCAGCTGTCCGCGATCACCTCGGCCACCAGCGCGTCGGGTGCGCCGCGGACCACCGCCCGGCCCGGCCCGTCGATCAGCACGAACCGGATTTCGCCCGCCTCGGCCTTCTTGTCCACGCGCATCAGTGTCAGGTAGCGCGCCACGTTGTCCTTCGCGTCCAGCACCGGCGCCTGCACCGGCAGCCCGGCCCGCAGCACCAGCCGCCTGAGCCGCTCGACGAAAGCCGCGTCCACCAGACCCAGGCGCTGCGACAGGCGCGCCGCCATCACCAGGCCACAGCCGACGGCCTCGCCGTGCAGCCACTGGCCGTAACCCATGCCGGCCTCGATGGCATGGCCGAAGGTGTGGCCGAAGTTCAGGATCGCCCGCAACCCCGACTCCTTCTCGTCCTGCCCCACCACCTCGGCCTTGATCTCGCAACTGCGCCGGATGGCATGCGCCAGCGCCAGCGGCTCGCGCTGGCGCAGCGCGTCCATGTTGGCCTCGATCCAGTCGAAGAAGGCCATGTCGGCGATCGGGCCGTACTTGATGACCTCGGCCAGCCCGGCGCTGAGCTCTCGCTGCGGCAGGGTGGCCAGCGTGTCCAGGTCACACAGCACCCGCAGGGGCTGGTAGAAGGCCCCGATCATGTTCTTGCCCAGCGGGTGGTTGATGGCCGTCTTGCCCCCCACCGACGAATCCACCTGGGCCAGCAGCGTGGTGGGCACCTGCACGAAAGGCACGCCACGCATGTAGCAGGCCGCGGCAAAGCCTGTCATGTCGCCCACGACGCCGCCACCCAGCGCCACCAGCAGGGTCTTGCGGTCGCAGGCATGCGCCAGCAGCGCGTCGAAGATGCGGTTGAGGCTGGCCCAGTCCTTGTGGGCCTCGCCGTCGGGCAGCTCCACCAGATGGACCTGCCGGTAGCGCGTGGACAGCAGACCCATGAGGCGCTGCGCGTACAGCGGGGCCACGGTGACGTTGCTCACCACCACCGCCGAAGACGCCGCCGGCAGCCCCTCCAGCGAGCGGGGGTCGTCCAGCAGGCCGGTGCCGATGCGGATCTCGTAACGGCGGTCGCCGAGATCGATGGTGACCGGTGCTTCGATGACGGGCGTGTCCATGCGCCCGAGTGTAGCGCGCGGCGCGCGCTCAGCCGGCCGCGCCGGGTTCCCGGGGCGGGGCGACGCCGGCCAGCTCGAGCTGCATGCAGACCATGTTGACCAGCGTCGCCACCGACGGGCGGCCGGTGTCCAGCACGAAATGCGCCGTCTCGCGGTAGAGCGGGTCACGCTCGGCGAACAGCTCCTTGAGCTTGCGCAACGGGTCGTCCACCTGCAGCAGCGGGCGGTTGCGGTCGTGACGCAGGCGGCGGAACAGGTCCTCCGGCGCCGCACGCAGGTACAGCACCCGGCAACGCTGGCGCAGGTGGGCCCGGTTGGCCTCGCGCAGCACGGAGCCGCCCCCGGTGGAGAGCACGCAGGCCTCGGGCGCGCGGGTCAGCTCGTCGATGACCGCCTCCTCGACCTCGCGAAAGCGCGCCTCGCCCTCGCGCTCGAAGAAACTGCGGATGCTGCAACCGAGCCGCCGCTCGATCACCTGGTCGGAATCCTGGAAGGGCAGGCCCAGCCGCCGCGCCAACTGGCGCCCGACCGTGGACTTGCCGCTGCCCGGAAGTCCGACAAGGGCCACGGTCACAGGCATGACGCGATTCAGGCGGGCGGGATCGCTGCCGGTGGCGCGGGCGCCG
>SBFS01000139.1 GCA_006227825.1 Burkholderiales bacterium
CCGGCCAGCCGGCGGACCGGGCGGGCGGGCACCTGGACGGCCCGGTCATCGCGCACCACCCAGACGAAAGAGCCGTCCCGGCCCCACTGCAGCGCCAGCTCGGGCACGCTCGGATAGGCCTGGCCGCCCAGCGTCAGCGACACCTGGAACGACATCCCGGAGCGCAGCAGGTCGTCCGTGTTGGGCACGCGGGCGCGCACCCGGATGTTGCGGGTGACGGGGTCGACCCGGCTGTCGATCTCGCTGACCGTGCCGTCAAACGTGCGGGTCGGGTAGGCGGGGTTCACGGCCGTGATCGCCAGCCCCGGCGACACCCTGGCCAGGTAGGCTTCCGGCAGTTCGAAGTCCACGTGGATGACGCGCCGGTCGTCCAGCGTGACCAGCGCCGTGTCCGTGCCGACGCGGTCGCCCGGTGTCACGCCGCTGAGGCCGACCACCCCTGAAAAGGGCGCCCGGATCACCCGGTCGGCCAACGCCTCCCGGGCCTGTGCCAGCCCGATGCGCGCCGTGCGCAGGGCGGTCATGGCCTCGTCGGCCACGCTGGCAGGCACCGCACCGGTACCGCGGGTTGCCTCATACCGCTCGGCCAGCGCCTGCGCCGCCTCCACCCGGGTCTGGGCGAGTTCCGCCGCCAGGCGCTCGCTGCGGTCCACGAGGCGAACCAGGACCTGACCCGCGCGGACCGTCTGGCCGGTGCGGAAGCCGACTTCGGCCACCTCGCCCGGCACGGGCGGGTACAGCGTCACGGACTGCTGTGCCTGGCCATGGCCGATCATGGACAGGCTGACATCGTCCCGCATCTCGGTGCTGGGCGCGACGATGACCGGCAGCGGACGCGCGGCGCGCGTGGCCGGGGCGGGCTGGCCCGCCGACGTGTCGGGGAACAGGGCCAGCCCCAGGCTCAGGACCAGGGCCATGCCCGTGCCGCGACGCAAGGCTGTGTTGGCGTGTCTCGACAAGGTGTTGGCGTGGTGGTCAGTTGGTTCAGAGCCCGCCGTCAGGGCACGCTGGCGACGGTCATTTCACGGGCACGGTGTAGTTCAGCGCCATGCGTCCGCCATCGACGGTGACGATCTCGCCGGTGACGTAGCTTGCGGCATCGCTGGCCAGCCAGGCCACGACATCGGCGATTTCCCCGGGCTCGCCCAGGCGTCCGAGCGGCGTGCGGCTGAGGATCTTGCGGCGCGCGTCCTCGCTGGTGAGGACCGCCTGCGCGGCCAGCTCGGTGGCGATGGTGCCCGGGGCCACCGCATTGACGCGGATGCCCTTGTCGGCCAGGGCCAGGGCCATCACCCGGGTGAGCTGGTTGACGCCGCCCTTGCTGGCGTTGTAGCTGGCGATGTTGGGGATGGCCAGAACGCCGTTGACCGAGCTCATGTTGACGATGCTGCCACCGCCGGTGGTCACCATGGCCCGGGCCGCCGCCTGGCCCATGAGGAACGAGCCCTTGAGGTTGACGCGCAGGACCGCATCGAAGTCGTCCTCGGTGACATCGAGGAAATCGGCCGCCTTGAAGATGCCGGCGTTGTTGACCAGCACGTCGATGCGGCCATGGCGCTCCAGGGTGGCCGCGACCGCGGCATCCACGTCCGCCTTGTGGCCGACGTCGCAGTGCAGGTAGAGGGCACCCAGTTGGCCGGCCAGGGCCTGGCCGGGGGCGTCGGCCACGTCGGTGATCACCACCCGGGCCTGCTCGCGGGCGAAACGGCGGGCGCAGGCGGCGCCGATGCCCTGCGAACCGCCGGTGATCAGGACCACGCGCCCCTGGTGACCGAAGTCGACCGGGCGCGGTGATGCATGGGAGGGGGTTTCGCTTTTCATGGGATCATCTTACCGGCGACCGGGCTCGCCGGCAGGAGACGGATCAGATGAACGAGTACATCCAGGTGGTGCTGTACACCGACCACGAGGGCCGTGCCCGCTTCAGGGAGGAGGCGGTGCCGCTGGAGCAGGGCACGCCGGCGGCACGGCTGTCCATGCTGCACGGCGCCAGCGCTGTCCAGTGGCGTGAAAGCCCGGTGGGTTTTGCCAGTGACTTCCATTGCACCGGCTCGCCCCAGTGGCTGGTGGTGCTGCAGGGCTGCATGGAAATCGGCCTGCAGGATGGCAGCAGCCGGCGGTTCGGGCCTGGGCAGATGTTCTTCTCGGCCGACACCCTGCCCGAAGGCGAGGTGTTCGACCCCTTGCGGCACGGTCACCGCAGCCGACAGGTGGGCGAGGAGCCGCTGGTGACCCTGTTCGTTCGCGTCTAGCCGGGCGCGAGGCGCGCGCGCTCAGCCGATGCGACCGAAGCTGGTGCGCAGCGGGTCGGCTGCACCACTGCCGCCACCACCGCCACCGCCGGAACGCTGGCCGCGTTTCTTGCCGTTCTTGCCGCGGTTGCCCGAGCGCATCGAATCGATGCTGGTGCGCAGGGGGTCAGGCTGGCCACCGGGTGCCGCCGGACGCGGCCGGGGGTCGCGGATGCGCAGGCTGCCCAGGTGGGCGTTCGGGCCCGGCTGGCGCTCGGCGCCTTCCTCGCGCGGCGGGCGGCTGGTCGGGGCGCCGTCCTGCGGACGGGGACCGTTGGCACCTGTGCGCCGGCCGCGCTTGCGACGCCCCTCCGGCCGGTTCTGGCCTTCTGCGCCCAGGGCGGCGCTGTCCGGCTGGCCTTCACCCTGCGGGCGCCTGGCCTGACCCTGGGGGGCTCGCGCCGGCCGTCCCTGGCCGTCGCCGGACTTCTTCTCGCGCATGCGGGTCATCATCTCCTGGCGCGCGGCCTTGGCGGCGGCGGCCATCACCTCGCGGCTCGGCGGCTTGCCGGCTCCGCCCCAGATGGTCTGTCGGCCCATGGCGATGGGCTCGGCCTTCTCGCCGGGTTCGGGCATGAACTCGGGGAAGATCTGCACCGGGATCTGCTGCTTGGTGAAGCGCTCGATCTCCATCATGAAGCCTTCTTCGTCCAGGCTCACGAGGTTGACCGCCTGTCCCTCGCGACCGGCACGGCCCGTGCGGCCGATGCGGTGCACGTAGTCCTCGCAGACGTTCGGGATCTCGTAGTTGACCACGTGCGGCAGATCGTCGATGTCGATGCCGCGTGCCGCGATGTCGGTCGCCACCAGGGCACGGATTTCCCCGCTCTTGAAGCCGGCCAGCGCCTGCGTGCGCGCGCCCTGGCTCTTGTTGCCGTGCAGGGCCATGGCCTCGATGCCGTTCTTGGTCAGGTACTCGGCCACGTTGTTGGCGCCGAACTTGGTGCGGGTGAACACCAGCACCTGGCTCCAGTTGTGCTGGTTGATGATGTGCACCAGCAGGGCCTTCTTCTTGCCGCGGCCGACCGGATGGATGACCTGGGAAATGCGCTGCACCGTGGTGTTGCGCGGGGTGACCTGGATGTGCTGCGGGTCCTTGAGCAGGTTGCTGGCCAGGTCGCGGATCTCGTCGCTGAAGGTGGCCGAGAAAAGCAGGCTCTGCTTGGCCTGGGGCAGCAGGGCCAGAACCTTCTTGACGTCGTGGATGAAGCCCATGTCGAGCATGCGGTCGGCTTCGTCGAGCACCAGGATCTCGACCCTGGAGAGGTCCAGGAATCCTTGCTGCTGCAGGTCCAGCAGGCGGCCGGGCGTGGCCACCAGGATGTCGACGCCCTTCTTCATGGCGTTGATCTGGGGGTTCATGCCCACGCCACCGAAGATGACGGTCGATGTCAGTTGCAGGTGCTTGCCGTAGGTGCGGACCGACTCCTCGACCTGGGCAGCCAGTTCTCGCGTGGGGGTGAGCACCAGGGCCCGGACGCCGACGCCGCCGAAACGGCTGGTGGCCCGCTCGCGCTGGCTCAGCAGCTGCAGCATCGGCAGCGTGAAGGCGGCGGTCTTGCCGGTGCCGGTCTGGGCGCCGCCCAGCAGGTCACGGCCGGCCAGCACGGCCGGGATGGCCTCGGCCTGGATGGGTGTGGGGGTGTCGTAACCCTGCTCGTGCACGGCTTGGACGATGGCCGGGGCCAGCTTCAGTTCTTCAAATTTCATGGCTTGGGTGAGGCGCCCTTCCAGGGCGCTGGGGGGCATCGGCCACTCCAGTCATTGTCCGGCTGTCTCGCGGGCAGTGTCTGGCCAGTCTGGGGCAGATGGGTTCACAAGGGCGGTGCCTGCCAGCGTGTGGCAGGCACCCCAGCAAGGGCGCTGGTGACGGGCCAACTGTTGCCCGGTCAGCCCATATTGTCGCACGACTTTCGCCGACGCCGCGCGGGCGTGGCGGGCCAGGTGCGGCGCGTGTACGGCGCGCGTGCGGCAAGCCCGTGCCCCAGCGGCGATAATCGCCGGTCTCGCCACCCTGTCTTCCCTGCGGACAGGGCGCCCCAAACGCGAACACCCGACACCATGGCCCAGTACGTTTTCTCGATGAACCGCGTCTCCAAGACCGTGCCGCCCAAGCGGCAGATCTTGAAAGACATCTCGCTGTCCTTCTTCCCCGGCGCCAAGATCGGCGTGCTCGGCCTCAACGGCTCCGGCAAGTCCTCGCTGCTCAAGATCATGGCCGGCGTCGACAAGGAAATCGAGGGTGAAGCCATCCCGATGCCGGGCATCCGGATCGGCTATCTGCCGCAGGAACCCGAGCTCAATCCCGAGCAGACCGTCCGCCAGGCTGTGGAAGAGGGCATCGGCGGCGCCCTCAAGGCCAAGGCCCGCCTGGAGGAGGTGTACGCCGCCTACGCCGAGCCCGATGCCGACTTCGATGCGCTGGCTGCCGAGCAGGCCGAACTGGAGGCCATCATCGCGGCCAGCGGCTCCGAGAACACCGATCTGCAGCTCGAACTCGCCGCCGACGCCCTGAACCTGCCGCCCTGGGATGCGCTCATCAAGAACCTGTCCGGTGGCGAAAAGCGCCGGGTCGCCCTGTGCCGCCTCCTGCTGTCCAGGCCCGACATGCTGCTGCTGGACGAACCGACCAACCACCTGGACGCCGAAAGCGTGCACTGGCTGGAGCAGTTCCTGCAGCGATTCCCCGGCACCGTGGTGGCCATCACCCACGACCGCTACTTCCTGGACAACGCGGCCGAGTGGATCCTCGAGCTCGACCGCGGCCATGGCATTCCCTGGAAGGGCAACTATTCGGACTGGCTGGACCAGAAGGAAAAGCGCCTGGAGCAGGAGCAAAAGAGCGAGGACGCGCGCATGAAGGCGATGAAGGAGGAGCTCAAGTGGGTCCGCTCCAACGCCAAGGGCCGCCAGGCCAAGAGCAAGGCGCGCCTGGCACGCTTCGAGGAACTGAGCGACGTCGACTACCAGAAGCGCAACGAGACCAACGAGATCTTCATCCCTGTGGCCGAACGCCTGGGCAACGAGGTCATCGAGTTCAGGAACGTCAGCAAGAGCTTTGGCGACCGCCTGCTCATCGACAACCTGAGCTTCAAGGTGCCGGCCGGTGCCATCGTCGGCATCATCGGTCCCAACGGCGCGGGCAAGTCCACGCTGTTCCGCATGATCCAGGGCGTCGAGCAGCCCGACAGTGGAGAGATCCTGATCGGCAAGACGGCCAAGCTGGCCTTCGTGGACCAGAGCCGGGAGTCCCTCAGCGGCGACAAGACGGTTTGGGAAGACGTCTCGGGCGGCCTGGACAACATCACGGTCGGCAAGTTCGTCATGCCCAGCCGGGCCTACATCGGCCGCTTCAACTTCAAGGGCAACGACCAGCAGAAGCTGGTCAAGAACCTCTCGGGCGGCGAGCGCGGACGGCTGCACCTGGCCAAGACCCTGGCCCAGGGTGGCAACGTGCTCATGCTCGACGAACCCTCGAACGACCTGGACGTCGAAACCCTGCGCGCGCTGGAGGAGGCGCTGCTGGAGTTTGCCGGCTCGGCGATGGTCATCAGCCATGACCGCTGGTTCCTGGACCGCATCTGCACGCACATCCTGGCCTGCGAGGGTGACAGCCAGTGGTACTTCTACGACGGCAACTTCACCGAGTACGAGGCGGACAAGAAGCGCCGCCTGGGCGAGGAGGGCGCGCGTCCCAAGCGGGCCCGTTTCAAGACCATCTGACGCACTGCCGTGGAACCGACCGACGAACAGGTGCTGGCCGACACCCGCCGCTGGATCGAGAAGGCGGTGATCGGCCTGAACCTGTGCCCGTTCGCGCGGGCGGTGTACGTCAAGGACCAGGTGCGCATCGTGGTCAGCCGGGCCCGGCACCTGGATGCGTTCCTCGACGAACTGGACCGCGAGCTCGACCTGCTGCAGAACACGCCGGCCGAGGCCATCGACACCACCTTGCTGGTGCACCCCACGCTGTTCCCGGATTTCTTCGTCTTCAACGATTTCCTGGGCGTGGTCGAGGATGTCGTGGCCGAGCACGGGCTCGAGGGTGTCATCCAGGTGGCGAGTTTCCACCCAGCCTTCCTGTTCGAGGGCGAGCCGCAGGACGACATGAGCCACTGCACCAACCGGGCGCCTTACCCGACCCTGCACCTGCTGCGGGAAGAGAGCGTCTCGCGTGCCGTGGCCAGCGAGGGGGGCGATGCGGATGCCATCGTCGAGCGCAACATCCGCACCCTGCGGGACCTCGGACCGCAAGGCTGGGCAGATCTGCTGTCCAGGGACTGAACTGGGTGGCTTTTCGGCCGCTTTTGCCGGCAATGGGCGCGGGCGGGCGGCGCAGAATCGGCGACATCGCCATTCACCGACCGGAGCCCGCCAGCCCCCTCCTGCCCATGGAACCGAGCAAAGCCCAGGCCTATGACGCCTGTCTCAGGGAAGCACTGGCCCAGATGGGCGAGTGGATTCCGCGCTGGCTGCTGCAGGTGCAGGACCTGCTGACGCACAAGGAGGCTGCGGCCGGCCACCTGCGCGAGAAGCAGGGCTGGATCGAGGCACGGACCACGCTGGAGAGCCACCACGGCTTCCTGTCCACCCGCATCCTGGAGACGCTGGCCGAGTCCGTCGGCAACGCCATGCCCGAGCTGGCGAGCACCCCCCGCAAGCTGGACGGGCTGAGCTTCGACGAGCTGGAACTGATGGGTGACGACGAAGTGCAGGAGAAGGTCGAGGAGGCCCGCGTCCTGCAGGTCATCAAGATCGCCGCCGATGACGATCTGGTCGATCTCAACGCCCGCATGTGCAGCGCCAGGGGCCAGGCCCGGGTCCGCCCGGAGTTCAATCCGCTGCGCAGCGAGATCGTCGTGCGCGCCCTGATCAAGGCCGTCAACAGCGTCCATGTGCCCGCGAGCGTGCGCAACGCCTGGCTCCAGACCGGTGCACTTTCGCTGGGCCAGGAACTGGCGGCCATGTACGTGCGGCTCGGGCGCCTGATGGACAGCTGGGGCGTGGCGCCGGCCGAGTACAAGGTCGTTCCCAATCCGGCGACCCGGGCCGGGGTGCCGGGGGGCGTCGGGCATCCGGCCCCGGCGACCGAGAGCGTCACGCCGCGGACCGCGGCGGACTCGCAGGCCGCGGTGCTGAATCTGGACCACCTGCACAAGCTGCTGGTGGGCACCCTGGAGAAGGCAGATGCCTCCGCCGGGGGAACATCGGGCACAGGCCACGCGATGGTGCAGACCCTGGCTGCCGAGGTCGTGACCCTGATGCTCAAGAGCATCGCCGAAGACCAGCGGCTGCTGTCCCCGATCCGCGGCCTGTTGCTGGGCATGAAGCCCGCGCTGCTGCAACTGGCCAGCAGCGATCCGCGCTTCTTCGCCGACCGTCAGAACCCCGCGCGCCGGCTTCTGGATGCGATCACCGAGCGTTCGCTGGCCTTCCGCAGCGAGTACGACAGCGGCTATGGCAAATTTGCGGACGAGGTCAACGAGATCCAGCGTGCGCTCGAGGTGCCGGGCAAGGACCTGCCGCAACGCTTCGAACGCCTGCTGGCGCGATTCATCTCCTCGCAGCTGACCGCACTGCCGCCGTCGCAGATCCTGGCACGGGGCCGGGCGGTCAAGACCCTGGCCCGCGTGGAGCAGCGCAACCTGCTGGCCGAGCGGGTGGCCGCCGAGTTCCAGGCGCGACCAGATTTCGAGCGCGCGCCGGGCGTGGTCAGGCGCTTCATCCTCGGGCCCTGGGCCCAGGTGGTCGCGCAGGCGCGCATCGATGCCGCCGAGCAGCAGGAAACGGGCTTGCCGGCCGATTCGCCGGCCATGCGGTATCCGAACATCCTGGGCGATCTCCTCTGGTCCACCCACCTGGGCACGGCCAGCCAGAACCGGCCCCGCCTGATCCGGGTCATTCCGAACGTGCTGCGCACCCTGCGCGAGGGACTCGACTCGATCGATTACCCCCGTGGTGACTCGGAAACCTTTTTCAGGGCGCTCATGGGCCTGCATGAGGCCGCCTACAAGGCCCAGCGCACCGATCTGTCCGCCGAGGGGCCGGCGGCCACAGCCCGCCATGCGCCGGCCGGGGCCTGGGTGCAGCCTGCGGAGGCCAAGGACTCGGGCTTCATGGAGGACATCGAGCTGGACGCCCAGCCCGCTTTCGTCAACACCGAGCCCATGGTGCACGATCCGCGCGAGACGGACCCGCTTGAACCGCTGCTGCCGGTGGGCACCTGGGTCGATGTGACCCACGAGGGCCAGGTGCTGCGCTGCCAGCTCGACTGGGCCAGTCCGCATGGCACCATGTTCCTGTTCAGGACGACCGTGGGCAGGCAGCTGTCGATGAGCCGGCGCACGCTGGAGCGCCAGTTGCTGCAGTCGAAGGTGCGGGTGGTGGCCGACCATGGCCTGGTGGACGACGCGCTTGACCAGGTGGCCCGGCAGGCCTGGGTCAACAGCGTGAGGTTCGGCGATCCGGCCGACACGCAGCCCGGCACTCCCTGACGACGGGCCCGGACCCCTGCGGGGGCTTCAGCTCCTGCGCATCAGCTTCTTGCGCACCATGTGCACGTGGTTGCGCAGGGCGTAGAGTTCGTCTGTGTGGGAAAGCGGCACCACGATCTTCTCCACCTTCGCCTCCAGGGCGTCCAGCTGGTCGAGGAGTGTCTGGACCTCGGTCCCGCGACCGGCCGGCAGTGCCTCGAAGCGCTGCTCGATGTCGCGCAACTGGGCGTACCACCGGAAGACCCGTGAGCGGATGCGGAAGGTGTAGATCGGCGGCACGATGCGCGAGAGCGGCAGCACCAGCGCGATGATCAGGCCCATGGCCAGCCACATGCGCTCGATCAGGTTGGCCACCCAGAAGGGCAGGTAGCGCTGCAGGAAGGGCGGGCCCGAGCGGATGGCCCGCACGGCCTCGGGCGACAGGGGCACTTCGCTGTGCTCCAGGCTGGGGTACTCGCGTGCCCGGCTGAACCAGCTTCCACCGCCATGCAGGCCGATGGCGGTCTGTGCGAACAGCTGCAGGATGGCAGGGTGGGTGCGGGTGTTGGCCAGCAGGCTGGTGGTCGAGGCCACCAGGCGCATGTCGCGCTCGGGGTTGTTGGCGGCCAGGTCCACCACCCCCTGGGGCAGCACCACCGGGGTCAGGTAGCCGAACCGTCTCGAATAGGCCTCGCTCTGGGCGAAGTCCATCAGCCGCACACCGGGTGTCTGCAGCAGCATCTGCACCATCAGCGACTCGGGGGCCGAGGCGAAGACCAGGGCGTCCAGTTCGCCGTTGAGGAAGGCGACCGTGGCCGGTGTCTGCTCGAGCTGGCTCAGATGCAGATCGGCAGGCGAGACCCGGTTGACGTCCAGCAGGGTGTTGAACAGGCGCGGCACCCCGCTGCCGGGCGTGCCGACATTGATGTGCCAGCCCTCAAGCTCGGTGAGCTGGCCGACGGTCTCGCTGCCCAGCCGGCGGCGGGCGGCATCCTCGCGGTAGAACAGCCAGAGCGGTTCGACGAACAGGCTGCCCAGCGATGTGATGGCGTCCTCGTCGTCATAGCCGATGTCGGCCGTTCCGCCCTGCACGAAACCCACGTCGGCACGACCCTGGCGCAACAGCTGAAGGTTGTCCGAGGAGCCCTCGGACCTCAGCAGTTCGACCTCGATGCCATAGCGTGCCAGGGCATCGGCGTAGCGCTTGCCGAATTCGTCGTAGGCGCTTTGCTCCGGACCGGTGGCCAGCACCACACGCCGCGGAGGTGTCGGGTCCAGCCACCAGTAGGTCAGCACGAGCAGGGCCACCGTCAACAGGGCGAACGGCCCGATCGATGCCACCAGGTCGCGCAGCGACAGGAGCGTGTAGCGGATGCTTTTGTTCGGCATGGCGCGACATTAGCATGTCACCGGCACCGATCCGGCGGCTGGCCGCGATTTTGCGGGCCGCCTGTCGCGGCAAGCTGTCACCGGATGTGACGCAGTCCCGGCCGGCGGCGTTCAGTGCCGGCCGGAGGCCAGCCTGAAGATGCGCACCGCGTCCTGCATGACCACCGCCTGGTTCTGCAGCGACCCGGCAGCGGCGGCCAGCTCCTCGACCATGGCCGAGTTCTGCTGGGTCACCGAGTCGAGCTGGCCCACCGCCTGGTTGATCTGCGACAGGCCCATGGCCTGCTCGCGAGTGGAGGCGGTGATGTCGGCGATCAGGCTGTTGACCTGTTCGACCGCGGTGACCACCTGGCCCATGGTCTGGCCCGTGCCGTGCACCAGTTCGCTGCCTTGCGCCACCTTGGATGCCGAGTCGTCGATCAGCAGCTTGATCTCCCGGGCGGCGGTGAGCGTGCGCTGCGCCAGGTTGCGCACCTCGCCGGCCACCACGGCGAAACCCCGGCCCTGTTCGCCGGCGCGGGCCGCTTCCACGGCCGCGTTCAGCGCCAGGATGTTGGTCTGGAACGAGATGCCGTCGATGACCTGGATGATCTCGCCGATGCGGCTGGAGGCCTTGTTGATCTCTTCCATGGTCTGCACCACATGACCCATGGCCTCGTTGCCTTCGCGGGCCACGCGCGAGGCACGCTCGGACAGGTCGGCCGCCTCGCGGGCGGCATTCGCGCTGTGGTCGACGGTGCCCGAGAGCTGTTCCATCGAGGCGGCGGTCTGCTCCAGGCTGCTGGCCTGCGACTCGGTGCGCGCCGACAGGTCCTGGTTGCCGGCGGCGATCTCGCCCGATGCCACCTGGACGCCCTCGACCTCGTGCCGGATGTCCGAGACCACGGCCTGCAGGTTGACATTGAGCTGGTTGAGCGCGCGCGCGAGTTCGCCCATCTCGCCCCGGTGGCGGCTGGAGAAGCGGGCGCCCAGGTCACCGGCCGCCATTCGGTTGGCGAAACCGATCGCCTCCCGCAGCGGCGCGACCATCATCTGGCGCATCCAGGCCGCGGCCCCGACGGCCAGCAGGGCCGAGAGTCCGATGCTCAGCAGGTGCCAGTGCCCCGGGGCGCCCGCGGTCAGGCGTTCGAGCACCAGCACGACGGCACCCAGACCCAGCGTGACGGCGCCCATCCGGCGGCCCAGCGTGGGCTCGGTCCAGCGGTCCAGGGTGCCGCGCCAGCCGGCGTGCACCACCCGGCCCCGGCGCAGGGCCAGCACCGGACGGCCAGATTCGGCTTCGGCGCGCATGCGGGCATACAGTTTCTCGGCCTGCTCGACCTGTTCGCGGGCGGGCTTGGTGCGCACCGACATGTAGCCGGCGACCTGGCCGTTCTCCAGCACCGGTGTGGCATTGGCCATGACCCAGTAGTGGTCGCCGTTCTTGCGCCGGTTCTTGACCATGGCCGACCATGGCGAGCCTGACTGCAGCGTGGCCCACATGTCGCGGAAGGCCTCGGCCGGCATGTCCGGGTGTCGGATCAGGTTGTGTGGCTGACCCAGCAGCTCTTCGCGCGAATAGCCGCTGACCGCCACGAAGGTGGGGTTGCAGTAGGTGATGTGGCTTCTCAGGTCGGTGACCGAAACCAGGGTAGCCCCGTCGGGCAGCAGGAACTCCTGATGCGTGACGGGAAGATTCTGTCGCATGCGCCCTCCAGGCGGTGCCATCCACCGCGTTTGTCCCATTCCAACGCGGATGGATCGTCGTCCCGAGGTTGCCGGCTGACCACCGCTGTCCTGCGATTGTGGTGGCTGGCGCGCCAGGCGATGCGGCGAAATGCGGCACGCAGGCCTTGCATATCCGGCCGGCGCCCTGCCGGCCGGTGGCTCAGGGCAGCTTTTCCAGCTTGAGTACGGTGTAGGTGCCCTGGATCTGGTCGGCGGTGAACCGGATGCGGTCGCCCGTCTTGAGGTCGGCCAAGGAAGTCCTGTCCTGCACGGTGAAGACCATGGTCATGGGAGGCATGTCGAGGTTCTTGATCTCACCATGGCGCAGGCTGAGCTTGCCGGCGGCCAGGTCGATGCGGCGGATCTCCGCTTCGGCCCAGGGCAGTTCGGTGGTGGCACCGGGAACGGCGGTAGCGGACGGTGGACTGCTGTGGTGCTGTGCGTGGCCATCGTGCTGGGCCAGTGCGGGTGTGCCCAGCGCCAGGCCGAGGACGAGCGCACAGGGGAGGGTGCCGATGTGGGGCATGTGGGTGTCTCCTGGGATGGATCAGGTTCGGAAATAGGACTGGTAGGGGCGGCTGCTGCCGTCGCGCAGCACCAGCACCACGTCGTAGGGGTCGCGCCGGTCGCCGTATTCCGGGCCATCCATGCCGGGGCTGCCCACCGGCATGCCCGGAACGGCCAGCCCGATGGCGTCGGGCTTCTCGGTCAGGATGCGCCGGATCTCGCGGGCATTGACGTGCCCTTCGATCACATAGCCTCCGATCAGGCCGGTGTGGCAGGAGGCGTACTTCAGCGGCAGGCCCAGGCGCTGGCGCATGGCGGTGTTGCCGGTGTCGAAGGTCTGCACGCGGAATCCGTCGCGGCGCAGGTACTCCACCCAGTCGTTGCAGCAGCCGCAGTTGGGGTC
>SBFS01000187.1 GCA_006227825.1 Burkholderiales bacterium
CCCCCGCAGATGCTGCATTCCGGGTTCTGCGGCAGGGCGATTTCATGGAAGGCCATGTCGCGTCCGTCGATCATGAGCAGGCGTCCGGTGAGCCTGGAGCCCAGGCCGACGAGCAGCTTCAGGGCTTCGGCCGCCTGCATCGTGCCCACCATGCCCACCAGCGGCGCGAACACGCCCATGGTGGCGCAGCGGGTCTCCTCGACCCCGCTGTTCTCGGGGAAAACGCAGGCATAGCAGGGCTTGCCGGGCAGGCGCGGATCGAACACGCTGAGCTGGCCGTCCATTCGGATGGCGGCACCCGAGACCAGCGGCTTGAGGTGGTTCACGCAGGCCCGGTTGATGGCGTGGCGGGTGGCGAAGTTGTCGGTGCAGTCCAGCACGACATCGGCCTCGGCCACGAGCCGGTCCAGCAGGGCGTCATCGGCACGGGTGGTGACCGCACGGACGGCCACGTCGGGGTTGATGGCGGCGATGGCCTCGCGCGCCGACTCGGCCTTGGGCCTGCCGACCCGCGCCAGGTTGTGCGCGATCTGCCGCTGCAGGTTGGTCTCGTCCACCACGTCGTGGTCGACGATGGTCAGGTGTCCGACGCCGGCGCTGCCCAAGTAGAGCGCGACGGGTGAACCCAGGCCGCCGGCTCCGACCACCAGCGCATGGGACGCCAGCAACTGCTCCTGTCCCTCGACGCCCAGTTCGTTGAGCAGGATGTGGCGCGAGTAGCGCAGGAGCTGGGCGTCGTTCACGGTGGAGAGGGCCGGCCCGCTTGCGCGCGGCCGGGGACCGGCTTCAGTTCTGCTTTTTCTCTTCTGCGCGCACCGTCTGGGTCTTGCTGACCTGGACCGGCTTGCCGCGCAGCTGGTTGAGCGCCTGTTGCAGCTGGAAGTCTTCTGCGCTGCCGAACTCGGGCACCAGCCTCTGGCCGGGGTTGCGGCGGGCCTCCTCCTCGATCCGGCGGCGGGCTTCCTCCCGCTCCTGCTCACGCTGCTGTTCGGCGGCGCGCTGGGCGTCGGTCATGGGCTTGCCGTTGTCGTTGTCCAGGCTCTTCTGCAGATCGGACTCCCGGGTGCGCAGGGCGGCAAACACGTTGCCTTCGGCGGTTTCGTCCACCAGCACGTCCGGCACGATGCCCCGACCCTGGATGGAGGTGCCGTTGGGCGTGTAGTAACGGGCGGTGGTGAGCTTCAGGCCGGTGGTCGGACCCAGCGGGCGCACCGTCTGCACGGAGCCCTTGCCGAAAGTCTGGCTGCCCATGATGGTGGCGCGGCGGTGGTCCTGCAGGGCGCCGGCGACGATCTCGCTGGCCGATGCCGACCCTTCGTTGACCAGCACCACCAGCGGCACCGTCTTGAGGACACCTTTCGTGCTGTCGGTCAGGCGGCGGATCGGGTCGGTGCCACCGCGGCGCAGGTAGTGCTGCGGCATGGCCTTGTAGACAAAACGGCTGTCCGCCAGCTGTCCGTTGGTGGACACCACGGTGACGTTCTCGGGCAGGAAGGCGGCCGAAAGCGCCACGGCAGCGTCCAGCAGACCGCCCGGGTCGTTGCGCAGGTCGAGGACCAGGCCCTTGAGATTGGGGTCGGCCTTGTAGACCTCCTCGACCCGGCGCGCGAAGTCCTCGACCGTGCGCTCCTGGAACTGCGACACCCGGACCCAGGCGAAACCGGGCTCCACGACACGCGCCTTGACACTCTGGGTGCGGATTTCCTCGCGGGTGATGGTGACAGGGAACGTGCGGTTCTCGTCGCGCCGCAGGATGGTCAGCAGCACCTTGGTGCGGGGCTCGCCCCGCATCAGCTTGACCGCCTCGTTGATGGTCAGGCCCTTGACCGGGGTGTCGTCGATCTTGGTGATCAGGTCACCGGTCTTGAGGCCGGCGCGGAAGGCCGGCGAATCCTCGATCGGGGAGACGATCTTGACGAGACCGTCTTCCATGGTGATCTCGATGCCGACACCGACGAAGCGGCCGCTGGTGCCCTCGCGAAACTCCTTGAATGACTTGGCGTCGAAGTACTGCGAGTGCGGGTCAAGGCTGGCCACCATGCCCGAAATGGCTTCGGAGATCAGCTTCTTTTCGTCGACAGGCTCGACATAGTCGGACTTGATCATGCCGAAGACGGCCGCCAGCTGCTGCAGCTCCTCCAGCGGCAAGGGCGCCAGCGTGTTGCGCGCCATCGCCTGCAGCTGCACCGTCGTCAAGGCACCCGCCACCGCGCCGACCGCGATCCAGCCGGCGATCCTGAGCTTGTGACTCACCTGTTTACCCATCGCAATGCCTCGAAAAGAAGGGCCTGACGCCTGTCAACGCAGCCACCGCGGCCAATATACACCTTGGAGCGGCCGGGCCGGTCCGGGTTCCGCATTTCCGCGGACCGCGCTGCACCAATTGCGCGCCGGCGCCCGGATGCCCTCAGGCCTTGCCCTGGGCCGCCACGGCGGCCGCGGCCCGGGCTGCGGCCTCCGCGTCGCCCAGGTAGTGGCTGCGGATCGGGCGCAGGTCGGCGTCCAGCTCGTAGACCAGCGGGATGCCGTTGGGGATGTTGAGGTTGACGATGTCGGCATCGGAGATGCCGTCCAGGTACTTGACCAGCGCGCGGATGGAGTTGCCGTGGGCCGAGATCATCAGCCTTTGCCCGCTGCGGATGGCCGGAGCGAGGGTGTCGTTCCAGTACGGAATGACACGGGCGACGGTGTCCTTGAGGCACTCGGTCAGCGGGACCTGGGCCGGGTCGAGGGCGGCATAGCGCAGGTCGCCCCGTTCGCAGCGCGGGTCCGTGGCTTCCAGTGCGGGCGGCGGCGTGTCATAGCTGCGGCGCCAGATCAGCACCTGTTCGTCACCGTATTGCCGGGCCATGTCCGCCTTGTTGAGTCCCTGCAGGGCCCCGTAGTGGCGCTCGTTGAGCTGCCAGGCCTTGACCACCGGCAGCCAGGTCCGGTCCATCTCGTCGAGCACGTAGTTCAGGGTGTGGATGGCACGCTTGAGCACCGAGGTGTAGGCGATGTCGAACTCATAGCCCTCGGCCTTGAGCAGCTTGCCCGCCGACATGGCCTGCGACACCCCGGTGGGAGTGAGTTCGACATCGGTCCAGCCGGTGAACCGGTTTTCGAGGTTCCAGGTGGATTCGCCGTGGCGGATCAGGACGAGCTTGTGCATGGGTGGGGGCTGCAATGGCGTGACAGATGAAGGGTTGACCGCATGGGCCAGCCAGACATTCTAAAATGCCCGGCTGTGCAAAAAAGGTGAACCCTGTGAGCTTCTTTATCGACAACTGGATCCTGATTGCCGTGGCCTTCGTCTCCGGCGCCATGCTGGTGTGGCCGGCGGTGAGCGGCGGAGGCGGCCTCGGTTCGCTCAAGCCGACCGACGCCGTCATGCTGATGAACCGCGAGAAGGCGGTGGTGGTCGACGTGTGCGACCCGACGGAGTTCGCCGCCGGCCATGTGGTCGGCGCCAAGAATGTGCCGCTGTCCGAACTGGAAGCCAAGCTGCCCGCGGCGGTGAAGAACAAGGCAACGCCGGTCATCCTGGTGTGTGCCTCCGGCATGCGCTCGAACCGTGCCCTGGCCATTGCGCGCAAGCTCGGTTACGAGAAGGTCCATTCGCTGGCCGGAGGCATGGGCGCGTGGCGCTCGGCCAGCCTGCCGGTGGAAAAGTCCTGAAACCCCGCAGGAGAGGCGGAATCCCATGGCCAAAGTCAAGATGTACACCAGCGCCTGGTGCCCCTATTGCGCGCGGGCCAAGGCCCTTCTCGAGCAGCGTGGCGTGAGCGACCTCGAAGAGCTTTTCGTGGACGGCCAGCCTGCGCTGCGTGCCCACATGACGCAGCTGACGGGGCGCACCAGCGTGCCGCAGATCTTCATCGGCGACACCCATGTCGGTGGCTGCGACGACCTGCACGCGCTGGACGCGCGCGGTGGTCTGATGCCCCTGCTGCAGTCCTGAGGTGCGGCCGCCTGCCGCCGGCCAGTGCTGACATAATCGGCGCTGTGCCCGCTGCCGGCGCGTCTGCCGCGGCGGGTTTTTTCATCAACGGCAGCGACCGTTCCGACCCGAGAGAGATTCACCATGGCCGACAACCAAGAACCCGTGTTCCAGATCCAGCGCGTCTACCTCAAGGAGGCTTCGCTGGAGCAGCCCAACTCGCCGGCCATCCTGCTGTCCCAGGAGCAGCCCTCGGTGGACATCCAGCTGGGCGTCGAGGCCGCGCCGGCCGCCGACGGTGTCTACGAGGTGTGCGTCACGGCCACCGTGCAGACCAAGATCCAGGACAAGACCGTGTTCCTGGTCGAGGTCAAGCAGGCCGGTATCTTCGAGATCCGCAACCTGCCCGAAGAGCAGATGGGGCCGATCATGGGCATCGCCTGCCCGCAGATCGTCTACCCCTACCTGCGCGGCAACGTGGCCGACCTGATCCAGCGGGGCGGCTTCCCGCCGGTGCACATGGCCGAAATCAATTTCCAGGCCATGTACGAGCAACAGCAGGCGGCCCAGGCGTCCGGCGCCGACGGCCAGCGCATCGTGACCCAGTAAGCACACCAGGCCGCAGCGTCCCATGCGCATTGCCGTGCTGGGTGCCGGAGCCTGGGGAACCGCCCTGGCCATGGCCGCTGCCCGTCAGGGCGGGGCCGACCGGAGCGTGGTCCTGTGGGCGCGCGACGCTCAGCAGGCGGCGCGGATGCAGGCCGGGCGTGTCAATGCCCGCTACCTTCCCGGGCAGGCTTTTCCGCCCTCGCTGGCCGTGTCCGGGTCGCCACTGGCAGGCACCGACAGTCCCGTGGCAGGGGCCGACCTGGTGATCGTCGCCACGCCCATGGCCGCCCTGCGCGACATGCTGGTCCGACTGGCGCCGCACGGAGCGCCGGTGGCATGGTTGTGCAAGGGCTTCGAG
>SBFS01000176.1 GCA_006227825.1 Burkholderiales bacterium
GCGGGTCCCCTGCTTGCGCCCGCCCACTAAAATCGGCTCCATGCTCAGAATCAAACAGGATCTGCTGGCCGGCCTGGCCGCCACGCTGGACCAGCTGTCGCCCGGTGCCGGTGCGAAGGCGGCTTTCGAGTCACCCAAGGTGGCGGCGCACGGTGACCTGGCCATCACCGCGGCCATGCAGCTGGCCCGGCCCCTGAAGTCCAATCCGCGTCAGGTGGCCGAACAGCTCAAGGCCATGCTGCTGCAGCTTCCGGCCTACCAGCGGTGGGTGTCCGAAATCGACATTGCCGGTCCGGGCTTCATCAATGTCCGCCTGCAGCCGGCGGCCAAGCAGCAGATCGTCCACGAGGTGCTGGCCGAAGGCGAGCGGTTCGGCTGCCAGCCGGCCCATGGCCGCCGTGTCATGGTGGAGTTCGTGTCCGCCAACCCCACCGGGCCTCTGCATGTGGGTCATGGCCGCCAGGCCGCTCTGGGCGACGCCATCTGCAACCTGTACGAGACCCAGGGCTGGGAGGTCTACCGCGAGTTCTACTACAACGACGCGGGGGTGCAGATCGGGACGCTGGCCACCAGCACGCAGTTGCGGGTCAAGGGCTTCAAGCCGGGCGATCCCGAATGGCCCGAGGCGGCCTACAACGGCGATTACATCCAGGACATCGCCAACGACTACCTCGCCGGGAAGACGGTGCACTCGGACGACCGCGCGTTCACCGCCAGCGCAGACCCGGAGGCGCTGGACGACATCCGGCTGTTCGCGGTGGCCTACCTGCGCCACGAGCAGGACCTCGACCTCAAGGCCTTTGCGGTCAGGTTCGACAACTACTACCTGGAGTCGAGCCTGTACACGAGCGGAAAGGTCGACGCCACCGTGCAGAAGCTGCGCGAGGCCGGCAAGACCTACGAACACGATGGCGCGCTGTGGCTGCGGACCACCGACTACGGCGACGACAAGGACCGCGTCATGCGCAAGGGCGACGGCTCCTACACCTACTTCGTGCCCGACGTCGCCTACCACATCACCAAGTGGGAGCGCGGCTTCGACAAGGTGATCAACATCCAGGGCACCGACCACCACGGGACGATCGCGCGGGTGCGCGCCGGCCTGCAGGCCGCGGGCGCCGGCATTCCCGAGGGCTACCCGGACTACGTGCTGCACACCATGGTGCGCGTGGTCCGCAACGGACAGGAAGTCAAGATCAGCAAGCGCGCCGGCAGCTACGTTACCCTGCGCGACCTGATCGAGTGGACCAGCAAGGACGCGGTGCGTTTCTTCCTGCTCTCGCGCAAGCCCGACACCGAGTACACCTTCGACGTCGACCTGGCGGTGCAGCAGAACAACGACAACCCGGTCTACTACGTGCAATATGCGCACGCCCGCATCTGCTCGGTGCTGGCCGGCTGGGGCGGCGATCCGGCCACGCTGCAGTCGGTCGACCTGTCGGCACTGGACACGCCAGCGGCGCAGTCTCTCATGCTGCAGCTCGGCCGCTACCCGGACATGCTGGCGGCGGCGGCGGCCGGCTTCGCACCGCACGACGTCACCTTCTACCTGCGCGACCTGGCGGCCACCTACCACAGCTACTACGATGCCGAGCGCATCCTGGTGGAGGACGAAAGGGTGAAGCTGGCCCGCCTGGCGCTGGTCGCGGCCACGGCGCAGGTGCTGCACAATGGCCTGGCCGTGCTGGGTGTGAGCGCCCCGCGCAAGATGTGAGGCAGGACCCCCGATGAAAAAGACACAAGAGCGGCCTTCGCGTGGCCGTGGCGGCACCCTGATGGGTTTTGTGGTCGGCGTGCTCGTCGGCCTGGCGGCGGCCCTGGCGGTGGCGGTCTATGTCACCAAGGTCCCGGTCCCGCTGGTCGACCGGGGGGTGTCCCGCAACCCTGGCCAGGACCTGCTGGAAGCCGAACGCAACCGCGACTGGAATCCGAATGCGGCGCTCGGTGGTGGCCCTGTGGCACCTGCCACGCCGCCGGCCCCGGGCCAGGAGGGGGCCATCGTGGTGCAGCCCGATGCCGCTCCCGCGGCGGCCGGCCAGGCGGACCCGCTCGGAGATCTGGTGCGCTCGCGTCTGGGTGAGACCCCAGGCGCCGCCTCGACGGCAGCGACGGCCGCCGGTGACGGTTTCACCTACTACGTGCAGGCGGGTGCCTACCGCAACCCGGACGATGCCGAGGCACAGCGCGCCCGGCTCGCCATGCTGGGCATCGAGGCTGTCGTCAGCGAACGGCTGCAGTCGGGTCAGGTGTTCTACCGTGTGCGCGTGGGCCCGTTCCCCCAGAGGGAGACCGCCGACCTGACCAAGGAGCAGCTGGCCGCCAACGGCATCGATTCCGCGCTGGTCCGCGTCCAGCCCTGACCTGTCCGGAGCAGGCGCGGGAACTTTTCCCGCACCTGGCTCCATCCAACCGGTCGTCATTCAGGAGATTGTTCATGCTGCGTCGAGACCTATCCCGGGCGCTTCTGGCTTCGGCTGCCATGGCTTCAGTTGCCGGCCTTCCGCTGGCCGCGCGCGCCCAGGCTCCCGCGACACTTCGGGAGGGGCGTGACTTCGTGCGCCTGTCCCGGCCCGCGCCCGTGGACGCGCAGGCAGGCCAGATCGAGGTGCTCGAGTTCTTTGCCTACACCTGCGTGCACTGCTACAACTTCGAGCCGCTGTTCGAGGACTGGAAGAAGACCGTCCGGCCCGATGTCGTGGTCAGGCGTGTGCCGGTGGCGTTCAGCGAGGCCTTCGTGCCGCTGCAGCGCCTTTACTACGCGCTCGAAGGCATGGGGCAGCTCGACGGCCTGCACAGGAAGGTGTTCAAGGCCATCCACGAGGACAGGCAGCGGCTGGCCTCTGCCGACGCCATCGCGGCCTGGGTCGGGCGCCAGGGTGTCGACGCGAAGAAGTTCACCGAGTTCTACAACTCGTTCGCGGTGGCCGGCAAGGCCCGGCGGGCGGTCCAGCTCCAGGACGCCTACCAGGTCGAGGGCACACCGTCGCTGGGCATCGCGGGGCGCTACTACGTGTCCGGGCAGGGGCCGCGCACCCTGGTGGTGGCCAACGCGCTGATCGACCAGTTGCGTCGCGGCTGACCTGCGCCCGTCCGCGTTCGCCACAGGGGGCGCCGGGTCCCTGATGGCCGGAAAATCCCGGGCGTGAGCCGACCGGGCACGGTTACAATCAAGATAATGCAAGTTTCGTGCCTTTGAATACCATGCCCGGTGCGCGTCCGTCCCGAGTCCGCAGGCATCTGGCCGTCGGCGCCATGGCCATCCTGGTCATGGCCAGCCCCGTCCACGCCGAGCGCGCGGACAGGAACGCACCGATGAACATCGAGGCCGATGCCCTGGTGTACGACGACGCGAGCCGCACCAGCACCTTCACCGGCAATGTCGTGATCACCAAGGGCAGCATCGTGATGCGCGGCCGCCGCGTCGTGGTGCGCCAGGACGAACAGGGCAACCAGTTCGGCAGCATCGAAGGGGACTCCAATGCCCAGGGCCTGTTCCGGCAGAAACGTGAAGGGCTCGACGAGTGGATCGAGGGCCGGGGCGACCGCATCGAGTACGACAGCCAGAAGAACACCGTCCGCCTTCTGGGGGGGGCGTCGCTGCGCCGCTACCTCGGGACACGCCTGAACGACGAGGCCCAGGGCGGGGTCATCGTCTACAACAGCGTCACCGAGGTGTTCTCGGTGGAAGGGGGGGCCGGGGGGCGCACGGCGGAGAATCCGTCCGGACGTGTGCGCGCCATGCTCACGCCGGGGCCCGGCGACGCGCAGACGCCTCCGTCGGAGGCGCCTGCTGAGCTGCGTCCCAGCACCCGGATGGAAGAGACACGCCCGTGACAGCAGAACCGGCCGGCGGGCCGACACCCCAGGCCACCCTGAGCCGGCTGGACGTCAGCGGGCTGCAGAAATCCTACGGCGGCCGGCGCGTCGTCAAGGATGTGTCGCTTTCGGTCGACAAGGGCGAGGTGGTCGGGCTGCTGGGGCCCAACGGTGCCGGCAAGACGACATCGTTCTACATGATCGTGGGCCTGCTGCGTTCCGATGCCGGCAGCATCCTGCTCGACGGGCAACCGATCGAGCGGCTGCCCATCCACCGCCGGGCCCGGCTGGGGCTGGGCTACCTGCCGCAGGAGGCCTCCATCTTCCGCAAGCTCAGTGTGGCCGACAACGTGCGCGCCGTGCTTGAGCTGCAGGTCGACGCGCAGGGCCGACCGCTGGACAGGGCCGAGGTCGAGCGCCGGCTGGAGGCGCTGTTGCGCGACCTGCATGTCGATCACCTGCGCGATTCGCCTGCGCCGGCGCTCTCCGGTGGCGAGCGCCGGCGGGTGGAGATCGCGCGGGCCCTGGCCACAGACCCCCGCTTCATCCTGCTGGATGAACCCTTTGCCGGCATCGACCCGATCGCGGTCATCGAGATCCAGCGCATCATCGGTTTCCTCAAGGCGCGCGGCATCGGTGTCCTCATCACCGACCACAACGTGCGCGAAACCCTGGGCATCTGCGACCGGGCCTACATCATCAGCGACGGTCAGGTGCTGGCCAGCGGCACGCCCGGCGAAATCGTCGAGAACGCCGATGTGCGCAGGGTGTACCTCGGCGAGCACTTCAGGATGTGATGGACGCACCGGGCGACACGGTTTCCTGCTGCATCCGCCGCTTCGGACGTCAACCGCTGCGGGCCGCAGCCCATGGGGTCATGCCATGAAGCAGGGCCTGTCGCTGCGCGTCTCCCAGCATCTGGCGCTGACCCCGCAACTGCAGCAGTCGATCCGGCTGTTGCAGCTCTCGACGCTGGAGATGGCGCAGGAAGTCGAGCAGATGCTCGATGAGAACCCGTTTCTGGAGCGCTCGGATGAAAGCGCCGAGCGCGAGGCCCACGGC